>JAEUSQ010000018.1 GCA_016788705.1 Bacteroidetes Order II. bacterium | reverse complement strand
CGCACTGCTTCTTCTTTGAACGCCCTGTCATACTTGCGCCGCAACCGGTTCGCACTTGCAGGACTTAATGCTTGTTCTTGTTTCTTCATGACACAATATTAAGTTAGATTTGTGTCCGCCTAAATCAGACCACCTCAGGTGTACCAAGCCATCCTTTCTGTTGATGGTCTTGAATTTTTTATACCTCCCCCAAGCAGCAGCCACCGTCAAGGCAAAAGCGATGCAAGCGGCAAGAATGAGCAGACACCGCCTTTCAGCGGTCTTGAGGTTAACGGCTTCGATGTCGTACCCCTCACTCTTCAACTGCTTGAACATCCGTTCTATCTTCCACCTCATTAGGTATGTCTGGGCAATGGCTTTGCGACCTTTCAAGTTCGAGAGGAGAAAGAGGGTTTTGTCGGCTGCCTTGCGGTTCCTGTTGAGGCACATCACAAGTGTGTAGGGGATAGAAAGCAGTTCTATTGTCCTAGCCGAAACCTTTCCCGTGCGAAGGCATTTTGCCCAAGCCTTGTCGTATCGTCCGCCTTGTCCTGCATTGTAGACCACCTCATAATCTCCTTTTTTGAGGCGAATGATGAAGTTTAACTTATTGTCTATTACGGATTAAAACCAATCCTCGCCCACGTATTCCCGATCTGCAATCAGGGTCATTCCCTCTATGCAGAGTTTGCCCAAGACCCTTTTTATAAACGTAGTGCGCTCTTCTTGGTTGGAAGCGCCCGCTTTTTCAAGGTCTGCGAAATAGATGGGGATCGAGACACCGCGAACCAAGATGGAAAGCACGAGATAATGTATGTGACCACCGTTAAAATCCCACGTTGTCCCGTCAAGCAGCAACAGTCGGCAGCCCTTTGCTTTAAGCATTTGCACGAGCAATAGGCTGGCTTCCTCAAAAAAACGGGGTCGTTTCCGTAATCTTGAAAAAACCGGCAGAGGCGTTTGTAGTGGCTTGAAGGCGTAGTCGAATGGCCTGTCCTACGAAGGATATGCGACATCTTGAGTTTGAGCCGATTCAGGTTCACCGTCCGACAGATTTGTATCAAATGCACGATCAGGAATAGGTTCGAGTACGCCGCTCGGCCGTACTTCGAGATAAAGTCGTTATTCTTGCTGTGTAGCGAGGACATGAGGATCTTGGCTGTTTCACTACCTCAATAGTATGAAATTCCTACAACTCTTCCAAATGTCTAGTGGTATGGCGTGCCGCATTGAAACTTCGTAAGACTCTTTATGTTTAGCTTTTCCATGATGGGTGGCTTCACTCACCTTAAGAAGAAATGGGGCTACTTCTGTAGGGGTACCAATTTCGATTTCTTCAATTACTCCATAATCTTCAATACGTCCTTTAAAAATATTAACAATTAAGTTGTCCTCTCTTTTATAAAAAGGCGTCATAACAGAAATATATTTAAAGAGAGTGGGCATTGATATAGACTCTACACTTACGCTTCCCATACCACGTCTTACCCTTTTTCCAAGCTCGCCTAAAATACACGTTAGCCGAAATAAAGCATCCAACTTTTCCTGATCAAAGATTATTTCCTTTTCATTTTCTTTGGCACTGATCTTATATCCTTTCGGAAATCTAAAGATTACCTCAAAAGCAGAGCCAGTTGTAAACGCTTTTGCTTTCATAAAACGTTTATGTGGCACAAGTGCTTCTGACTGAATATCTACTTCTGTGGCCCGTATCTGAATGGAAAAAGAACTTCGTTGGGCATCTTGTCCTCCGCCTGCTCCTCCAAATATCTGGGTTTCACGGGTTTTTAGTCCGGTTCTGATGAATATCGTCTCATCCCTCCTTTTTTCAGTCCGATCTGTAAGGGGTAAATGCCCATTTAATGCACGCCACCAAAAACGCATAGCTCCTTTCAAACTGGAAGGTCGAAGTTCTGGTGTATCTCCATCAGCGCCAGTCAGGAACATAGGGCTAATGACTTCGCAGGTATAGGTTAAAGTTTCCATGTAGGCATTCTTGAAAAACGGATGAGGGAGAAGATGTTTTATGTATAAGTTTACAACAAAATTTGTGAAATTGCATACAAACAATATACCAAATCCCTCTCGCATTGTAAACCCCTAAATGCTATAAAAGTATATTCTTTGAAACTATTTTTACAACAAAAAAGCATAATAAAACACATAAAAATACCATTCAGCTGAGAGGGTCAACCGAAGTGGGTGGGGTGGTGGGGTACAATCGTTTTAGGCAGAAATCGGTGCTACATTTGAGACCGAGCACGTGTATCTTCCCAGTCCAAAGACGGCGGCATGGCCCATGTGGAGGAACTGTCCGGCGAGGAGTGCTGGCCAAAAAGGGGCGATATTGCCATAGAACGTAAGGTCTCCGGCAAAGCCCTCATTATCCAACTCGGTTTGGAGCCGAGCGGTATAGCGTCGTAGGTTTTTCCAGCGGGTGTTCCGGTGTATGGTAACCACGGCCTCGGCGTCGGCGAATGCGGCATTAAAGTCAAGTTCCCATATTTTGCCCTCATAGAAATACATCAGGTTCGAGATTCTCCGGTAGAGGGTTCAAATGATGTGGTGGAATTCGGGGATTCGGACTTGTTGGCGGTTGTGTTTCAGGTGTGTAGCGGTTAGAAAATGTAGCGTCAGCGTATCCGGTGCGGGTTCAAACAAAACACCACATGGACATTGTGAACGCAGCATACAGCCCTCGCAGGTCTCCATGCGGGTGAGGCAGACCAAGCGCCGGAATTGAGATCCAAATGCGCCACGCAAGACCGAAGCCACAAACGGACGCAGGTGCATCTCGGTGGTACAGCGGATTTCAAAGCGAAAAAATACCAAACGATAAATCGGGCATATGGGATGCACGCATGTATTTGGGGATTTGAAAGTATTTATACGGCTTCACTAAGGGCAACCACAATATAGTTCTGTTTTTAAGTAGGTGCAAGAACGTCGAATTCAATGTTTAAATTTTGTGTAGATGTAGTATATATAATGATTTAGGTTTTGAAAAATGTGTTAGTTGTTTCTGGCCTGACGAAGCAGAGAGGGCAATACTTTTTATGGCTGTATAGCGACTTGTTCTTCGGAAGATTGAGGGCGACACCCTTATTGGGGGTACATGAATTCCCCTTCGCCATGAAGCGTTCATCATTCAACGCATTAGAGGGCGTTTTGCAGGGGTTAGAAGCGATACCTTTAAGCGCCTGCCTTGGGGGAAAAGTCCTCGACCTCTCCTTTAAAACAGGATGCAGGGAGGCCTGCGCGGTTAACGAGGTTTGGCGTAGCGGTATTGTGCCATGCAAACCGGATTTGGACGGGCATGGCTAATGTGGTGGGTGAGGTGAGGATCACGGTATCTTGGAGAATTTCTGCATGAGTGGGGAAAAAGTCCCCCGATGGCCCGGCTAATTCAAAATGCGTGGGTGGTGCGCCGTCGCTGGTACAGAGGCCCAAGGCGTTTTCAAAATAGACCACAGTTTGTTCGCCTTTTCGCACGGCTTTGCGGAACATAGGGCCGGAGGTTAGGCCCATTTCTTGCTGGTAGTGGCTGTTCAGGGCCAGGTTGGCAAACCGAAGGCCCACGTCTTGCTTGTTCATGGGATGAATGTCTTGCACATTTCCGATGTCGCTCGTCACCACGAGGCCGCTGGCAGCCAATTTACTGGCCACGCGCCGTTGTGCTTCCCGAATCATCACCCCGGATTCGGGAATTTCGTAGTCATAGGGGGCAATTTGGGCAATAAAAAAGGGAAATACCTCGGCCCACTCTGTCCGCCAAGAGGTAATAAGCGTCTCTAACAATGCTTCATAAGCATAGGCATTTTCCACATTCGATTCGCCCTGATAATACAAGACGCCAGCGATTTTATAAGGCCACAGGGGTTGAATCATGGCGTTATAGGTTCTGCCCGGTTCATGAGGCCCCCAAAGGCGGGGTATCTGTTTTTTAGCGGCTTCGCGTAAAAATTCGTTGGCCATCAGTGCCTTTTCCGGTATCCAGACCTCGGCAGGTGTTCCGCCCCAAGCCGCTTGTATCAACCCAATGGGGACGTTCAGGACTTCTTGTAGCCGTCGTGCAAAAAAATAGGCAACGGCGCTGAAATTTTGCATACTGGCCGGAGTACAAACCTGCCACTTCCCCTTGAGGTGGTCTAACGGGATTTCAGAGGCATGGCGGGCCACGTTAAAAAAATGGATTTGCGGATATTGGGCGGCCTCCACTTCCAAACGGCCATTCAGAATGCCCATATTGGCACTCCACTCCATATTGGATTGCCCCGAACAAAGCCATACTTCGCCAATGAATACCTTTTGGAGGTGAAAGGTTTGGTGGCCATCTGTAATGCTCAGGGAAAACGGCCCGCCAGCACGCGGTGTGGCAAGGCGGAGGTTCCAAACCCCGTGTGCGGTGGTGGTGGTTTCTATGGTTTCGCTTTGCCAAGAAGCACTTACCCGAATCGTAAGGCCGGGTTCGGCTTTGCCCCAAATGGGCACCTTGGTTTGTTGTTGCAACACCATACCTTCCGAAAAATGTGCAGGCATCCAAAGAGTATTGGGTTTTTTTAACTTTAATAAAAACAAAGCTTTGTTGTATAAGGTTCGGAACATATAGGCACAAAAGCGAAGAATACGAAAAGGACGAAAGATGAAAAAACGTTTTGAAGATACTAATTGATTGGGTAAAACGCAGCAAAAATCCGATTGCTGAACAGGTCGAGATAAAGATCAGATTGATACGTGTAACCCAATCTTGGTAAATCCGTCCCCAAAATGAGGTATATTGTACTTCCTTACCTTTTTAATCTCACCCAAATACAAACCACATGAGTCGTACTATCAGCAAAATGATGTTTGGGCTGATGGTGTTGATCGCGGGTTGTTCGGGCGCCAAACCGACGCCTCCGACGCCACCTGCCACACAACCCGTTGCCTCTAATGCACCAAAGCCTGCCACCCCTGCAACGGCCACGCCAACTGCAGCCACGCCTCCGGCGGGGGCACGTCCGGGCACACCGGATACCGGTATCAAGCCGTATAAAGAAGTGATAACGGCGAAAGCCAAAACCGATAAAGGGCTGTTCTGGGTTCACGAAGTGGATGGAAAATGGTACTTTGAAGTGCCGGATTCGCTCCTGAACCGAGAAATGCTATTGGTGAGTCGTATTGCCAAAACCGCTGACAACTTAGGCTATGGCGGCGAGCAATCCCAAAATGAGCAAGTGATTCGCTGGCAACGCGCCGACAAAAAAATCTTGCTACGGACGATTAGTTATCGCAATACGGCTGCCGACAGCCTGCCCATTCGTAAGGCGGTAGAAGCGTCCAATTTTGAGCCGATCATCCGGGCCTTTGATATTCGTGCCTTCAACAGCGACACGTCTGCGGTGGTCATCGAAGCCACCCAATTGTTTACGCAAGACATCCCGATTTTGGGCCTGCCTTCGTTTCAGCGGACGCAGTTTCAGGTTAGGCGCTTGGATCCGGAGCGTACCATGATTGTCCGGATGAATAGTTATCCGATTAATGTTGAGGTGCGTCACATTTTGACGTATGATGCAGGTGCACCCCCCAGCCAATCTGCAACGGGCACGATTTCGGTAGAGATGAACCAATCCATGTTGCTACTCCCCAAAAAACCGATGCAACCGAGGCTTTTAGACAACCGTGTGAGCTATTTTTCTGTTTCCACCAGAGATTATGGGCTGGATGCCCAGCGTGCCGAAACCCGGACCTACATCAAGCGTTGGCGGTTAGAACCTAAGGATTGGAATGCTTGGAAACGCGGCGAGTTGGTAGAACCTGTTAAGCCAATTGTGTATTACATAGACCCCGCCACGCCCGAAAAATGGCGCCCATACCTGAAAAAAGGGGTGGACGATTGGCGGGTTGCGTTTGAAGCGGCTGGGTTCAAAAATGCCATCGTTGCCAAAGATCCGCCTACCGCAGAAGAAGACCCGGAGTTTAGCCCAGAAGATGCGCGGTATTCGGTAATCCGGTATTTTTCGTCGGATATTGAAAATGCGTATGGACCGAGTTTGGCGGATCCCCGTTCCGGCGAAATCATCGAGTCGGATATTGGATGGTATCATAACGTCATGAACTTGCTTCGGAACTGGTTCCTCATCCAAACCGCTGCTGTCAATCCAGAGGCCCGAAAAGTGAAGTTCTCGGATGAACTGATGGGCGAGCTGATCCGCTTTGTTTCGGCGCACGAAGTGGGACATACCTTGGGTCTGCCGCACAATATGGGAGCTTCTTCCGCTTATCCTGTGGACTCACTCCGCTCCGCCACGTTTACCAAAAAGCATTTTATTTCGCCCTCCATCATGGATTATGCCCGCTTTAATTATGTTGCGCAGCCAGAAGACAAAGGGGTGAATCTTTTTCCCGGCATTGGGGTCTACGACATTCACGCTATCCGTTGGGGATATCGTCCTATTCCAGAAGCAAAATCTGCCGATGACGAACGGTCGGTTCTTAATGCTTGGATTCGTGAAAAAGAAAACAACCGGATGTACCGATTTGGAAAACAGGGGGGGTATGATCCCTCTTCCCAGACCGAGGACTTAGGAGACGATGCGATGCGGGCCAGTGAATTGGGGATCCGGAACCTGAAGCGCATTCTCCCAAACCTACAAAATTGGACGAATGAAAGTGCGAAGGATTATAAAGACTTGGAAGAACTATATGGTCAGGTGGTGGGTCAATATCGCCGCTATATGGGCCATGTTTTGAACAACATTGGTGGGGTGCAGGAAGACTATAAAACCATGGATCAGGCAGGGGTGGTTTATTCGATGGTGCCTGCTGAAAAGCAAAAACGCGCCCTGCAATTTTTGATTGACCAATGTTTCAAAACTCCTATGTGGATGGTAGATCCTAATGTGTTGCGTCGTTTTGAAGGCACTGGGATGATGGAGCGGGTTCGGACAACCCAAGTGGGTGTTTTGAACCAAGTGTTGGATATTGCACGTATTGGGCGGATCATCGAAGCAAATGCGTTGGGCGAACCCGGTGGCCAATACACGGCGTTGCAGTTGTTGACAGATGTGCGTAATGGGGTTTGGACCGAAGCGGCTACGGGAGCTGCGGTGGATGCTTATCGCCGGAACCTACAACGTGGATATTTAGACCGGGCTGATGCCTTGATGAATACCAATACGGTGCCTGCGTTTACGCCTTCTGCCACGTTTAATCCCGCCAAAATTTTTGGTATTGGCGTCAATGCCAGCCAATCGGATGTACGGGCCTTGGTACGGGGTGAATTGCAAAAGCTCCAAAATCAGTTGCGGACAGCGCTCCCGAAGACCCGAGATGAACTTACCCGCTTGCACTACCAAGATGCCCTTGTTCGGATTGAAAAAATCTTTGATCCCAAAAATTGATCCCTTGTGTAACGGATTCCCAAAGGTAATCCCTTTATAAGAAAGCCCCGTATCTCGCGAGATATGGGGCTTTGGTTTGGTTTCTGGAGGCAAAAATCAGGAAGTGGCTGGTTTCCCAAGTTTTTCCAATATGCCTTCTGCGGCCCGGCGTCCCGTCTCGGCACCGCCGTTCATATAGCCTTGATAGTCAAGACTGGTGTGTTCTCCCGCAAAGTACAGGTTGCCCACGGGTTCAAATTCGGCGCCGGCAATGGTGGTGTATTGCCCCGGAAGATAGCAGGCATAAGACGTTTTCGCCCATTCATACGTGGGCCAGTGGAAACGGGCCGTCTGCCCATTGCGTGCCGCCGACGCGCCGGGGAAGGCTTTGTCCACACCAGCCATAAACGTATTGATATGGCTTTCGGGGGGGCCATTGCCAACTGTAACACCCGTTTTGCCGCCGGAAAACAAGGTAAGACCTCCAGAAGGGCCTGGTTGGAAGGCCGAGTTGTCCCAAGAAAGCTGGAATCCTTCGTCGGTGAAGGCTTCTCCGGAGTAATTTTTGCTATGCCATACGCGGTCTTTAAAACCGACATATAATTTGGCATTGGTTCCGTATCCCAATTCTTGGATGGCTTTCTTCTTAACCTCCGGTAGGGGAATCTGTAGGTCCACTTCACGTAATAAAGTAAATGGAATGGTAATCAGGGCCATTTCGGCTTCAACATCTTTGGTTGAGCCGCCAGTGGCAAAAGAAAGGATGTAGCCGCCATTTTTACCGGGTCTGATGGCCTCCAATTTATGGGAGATTTTAATTTGGGCCTGAAGTTTTTTGTACAAGGCGCGGGTAAGTTGTTCACTACCGCCGTCAATTTTAAACTGTTCGTCGCTTTCGCCAAAGATGCTAAAGCCCTCGGTGGTATCGGTACTGATGAGCCAGAGCAGGTTAAGTGCCGTTTGTTCTTGTGTTTCGCGTCCAAATTCAGTCACCCAGGCCACATCCAACAGTTTTCGGAACCACCCAGAAACACCAATACTGTCTAAATAAGCGGCAATGGAAAGTTTGTCCAATCGCTGGTCATCGGGCGAGAACTCTTTATAGGTGAAGTATTCACTGAGCTTATTGATGTCTTCGTCCATGCGGGCAGCAATTGGTTGGAAGGCTTTAATAACCTCCTGCTCGGTGTAATGGCGTCCATCAAAAAAGTAGGCATTTTTAAATCTCCCTTCTCCTTTAGGGTCTAAACGATCATTCAGTTTTAGTCCAAATTCGCTACACAGATTAATCATGTCTTCGTGGCCGGAATCAATAAATTCACCCCCCATTTCTGCATAAAGACCGGGGGCCGCCACATCCATTCCGGTAAAGATCCGCCCGCCTACCCGTCCACTGCCCTCATACACCACCGATTGGACACCTGCTTTTTGGAGGACATGTGCCGCATGAAGGCCCGCAATCCCCGCCCCTACAATGGCAATTTTAGCAATCTCGGTGGTTTTTTGTGTGTTTTCAGGTTTGTTTGTTGGTTCAGGCAAACAACCCACAATCCCAAGTGTGGCCGCACCCGCGCCCAGAGCCACAAATTCTCGGCGGGAAAGCAAGCGCTTGGCTTGTGCTTCATGGTAAAGGTCAAGCATTTCATCCGCTGGGGGAGTATGCTTTTTATTTGCGGCAATGGCCAAACGCATGGCGCGCCGCAACGAGGAAAAAAGGGGGGTATGGCCAGAAGATTTTTTCATATAAAGGGGATTTTGGGTGAAATGAAGATGGTTTGTAGAGAAAATAAGAAATTTGGTGTCTTAATCAACAGCCGATAAAGGGGTAATGCCCAATTTTGTCCGGATCCAGTTTCTGGATGGGCGCTCGATGCGGTGATAGGTGTGGTACGAAGCCCATAAAACAAATCCAATGAAAATCACAGAAATGCCCATTCGGTCTCCAATACCCATCCTCTCTGGATCACCCATACCGAGTATTTGTGGAACCAAGTATAAGACTGGTAAATGAATCATGTATAAGGCAAAGGAAATGTCTCCGAGAAACGTCAAGGCTTTGCGCAACATGCCCGTCTGTACAGACGATTGGTAGGCCAGCCAAGCCCAACAAGGCCATAAGGCAACCACAAGGGTATCGGTTGGAGCATATGTCATGACAATTAGTGTGATGACGGTAAATGATGGAAAAATCACCTTCACTAAAGACAACGGGAAGGTGAAAAAGGGATGTCGTGGAGAAAGAAGGGTGAATGCATACAAAGCCATGCCGATACCAAACCCAGACAGACCCCGCAATACCGCCCAGTCGAAGGTGATGTCTAAATTTTCTTTGGGATGCAGCCATTCCAAACACCCATACCCAAGAATGCCAACCGTAATTCCCACTATTGCCCCAACTTTTCCACATCTGTACAACACATGCCACAAAAAGGGGAACAATAAATAGGCTGCCCATTCGGTACTAATAGACCACGAGGGGATGTTCCAAGTGTTGCCAGAATGAAATCCCCAAGCCTGAACCATTAACAAGTGGGTGGCAATGGCTTCTTCTACATAAATGCGGCCATATTCCCTTGGTTTACCAAACCCCCAGACATTTAAGGCATACCAAGAAACCAAAAGGAAAAGCGTGAATAGGTGTAGCGGATAAATCCGTGCAAAGCGTGCTTTTAGATAGGAAAAAAAAGTTTGTAAGGATATAGCTTCTTTAAAATGTTTGCCATATAGATAGCCGATGAGAAAGCCGCTGAGTACGAAAAATAAGTCCACCAACAAATATCCACGTAACAAAGGCCGAAGCCAGAGCGGGTGTACTTCTGGGAATAAATAAATCTTTACGTGGAACAAAACAACCCACACAGAGGCAATCCCCCTAAGCTGATGAAAGCCGGGTATGAATGCCGGCTTCATCATGGCATCTGCAACGAAAACCCAGGCTTAATGAGGTTGGGGTTCGGAAGCCGTTTTTTATTCAATTCCCAGATTTCTTTCCATTTTTTTGCGTCTCCTAATTCCGTTTGTGCAATCTGAAGCAGGGTATCGCCGCCTTTTACCACATAAGCCTTGGAGCTTGTGGGGAGGTCTTCCACTTCGACGGCTTCACTTTCGAGATACGCTTTTACGACCCGTTCATACGAGGCCGATGTAAGGAAGGATGGTAATAATTTATTGAGCGTATTTTTTAAGTCTGCACTTCCTTTTGCCATCCCAATGGCATATTCGGTTGTGTTCAGGTTAAGTTCGACAATCCTAAGATCCGGAAATTCAAGTACTTCTTTGGCGGCAAACGGATAGTCGTAGATGACGGCATCTACACTGCCATCATTGAGGTTACGCAACCAACCCACTCCTTGGTATTTCGACAAAGAACTATAACCTGGAATGTTTTCTTTCACCCAATCGGCGGCGGCGGGATCGTCGTAGATGCCAATTTTTTTGCCCTTTAATTGCCGTATATTTTGGATGCCACTTCCTTTTTTGGTGATCAGACAGAATCCAAATTCCAAATATCCATCCGACCAATCTACCCCTTCGATGCTATCGTCGGGGATGTAGCCGCTCATGAAGACATCTACTTTACCACTTTTGGCCAATTCGGGAAGATAGTCATACAAGGCTTCAACCACTTCCACTTTGTCCACACCCATTCGTCCTGCAAGGCTTTCGATCACTTCCATATCAAAGCCTTGCTTGCGGCCCTCTTGTTCAAAATACATAGGCGGGGATTCTGGCTCCATTCCAACCCGTAGAACACCGCGTTGCCGAATTTGTTCTAAGGTGACTTCCGGAGCTGGAGTTCCATCGGTTTTTGCCGTTTCGGTGTTGTCATTTGGACCTTTAAAGTACCAAAATGCTGCAATGGACAATAAAATGAGCAGAAAGAACAAAGGCCATTTGCCTGAATATGAAAGGTTGTTCATGATGCAAAATGGTTTAATGAGCGAATGGTTTAATATAGCACCAACACGTTAGAAGTCAAAATTACCGTTTAGATACGATGATCGTTTAAGTCTATTGATTTGCAAAAGGTTTAGTGCAACTGAAGTTGTTGATCGAATCGCCTAAACCATGTTATTTGCCGCTTGGCATAGTTTCGGGTATGCTGCTTGAGCAAGGTTACCATTTGGTCATACGGCAGTGTCCCTAAAAGATAAGCGATGGGTTCTTGATACCCAATGGTCTTGAGTGCATTGATTTCAGGACTAAATCCAGCGTGTAATAGTTCTTGTACCTCCTTTATCAACCCATCTTGCAGCATTTGATCCACGCGCAGATTGATTCGTTCATACAAGGTTTTCCGCTCACGGGCGAGTACTGTAACGTCGAAAGTGAAGGGTGGACGGTGTTGCTGTTGATGGAAAAAGGACAAGGGTTTTCCAGTACCGCGTGCTACTTCTAAACCGCGAATCAATCGTTGGGTTTTGGTGGGGTCTAACGTCTGGGCAAAGACTGGATCCGTCAATACGAGTTCTTGATAGAGGGCGTGGTTTCCTCGTTCGGTCAATTCTGTCATCAGGTGATTGCGGATGGCAGGGTCCACTTCGGGAATTTCGGCTAGGCCATCAATCAAGGCTTTGAGGTATAACGTGGAGCCTCCACAAACGATTGGGTTTTTGCCGCGTGTAAAGATGTTGGTCAGTCGTGCATTGGCTTCGTTGGCAAAAATACCAGCAGAATAGGGTTCTGAAAGGTTTTTTTCACTGATAAAATGATGCGGAACCGCCTTTAGTTCCTCTTGGGAAGGTTTGGCGGTCCCGATGTGTAGTTCCTTAAAAACTTGTCGGCTATCTGCCGAAACAATTTCTCCGTTATTGCGAAGGGCGTATTCGATGGCATAGGCGGTTTTTCCCACAGCCGTAGGCCCAACAATCACCTGAATCGGGGGAAATTCCATTCTATTTATCGCTTGATGCTAGCCGTTGTTCGGGTATAGGTTTGTAAAATACCCGGCTCGGCCATCAAACGTTCAATTTCGTCTATTTCCATGGGTACAAAATCTGAAAGGATGTCTGCTCCCGTCTCTGTAATGACGATCATGTCTTCGAGTCGGATATAAATCAATTCCTCTGGTACGCGCAGGGCGGGTTCAATCGTAAATACCATACCAGGTTTTAAGGGGCCATTATAACTCCCCACGTCGTGTGTGGCCATTCCTACGCCGTGTCCGAGGGTCGTAAAGGCATTAAACGAGCCTGCTCGGTACGTAAACACAAAGTTTCGGGCGCCTTTTTCGTATTCGGGCTTAGAGAACGTGGTTTTTTCTAAGAGGGCCTCCATCTCGGCCACTGCTTTGGCCCTGATTTGGCTTGCGGTTTGATTGGGTTTTATGTGTCTTAAAATGGCTTTATAACAAGCCAAATAAAATCCATATAATTCACGTTGCCAAGGGCTAAACTTACCATTGACGGGAAACATTCGGGTAACATCACTCATATAGTAGCCATAATCGGGCGCATAATCCATGAGCAGGAAGTCGCCATCTTTCATCACACGTTGTCCGGCGTTGTAATGAGGAAAAAAGGCATTATGTCCACTTGCCACCAAAGAATAATAGGCATCTCCAATGGCCCCTTCGCGGTAGAAAATAAATTTAGCAACGGCATCCAACTCTAATTCCTTCATCCCTGGTTGGACCGATCTCATGCTTTCCATCAGCGCCAATCCACTAAGAAAGGTGGACTTTTTAATTAGCTCCAATTCTACAGGGCTTTTAATAAGGCGCATTTCATCCATTTTAGGATTCAGATCCCGGAGTTCAAACATGGGGAATCGTTCTTTGAGCAAAGCAATAAAACGGTTCTCGGCGCTGGGGCGTCCATCCCACGGGTCCGAGTACAAGTCTGCATGGACCCTTAAACCCATGTCTCGGCTTTCGGCAAATCCTTCTCCCGGTTGAAAAGGCGTCCAGAGGGTATAGGGTTTTCCGCGTCTCGCTACGCGGCCCAGCCATTCCGCAAAAAGATCGGTGCTATAGACGCCATCAAACTCCTGTGTATCGCGCAGCCAATCGGCATCTTCTGCCGAGAGCATTTTGCCCTCGCTGCGTTCCCGCGCCTCATTTCTATTGGGGAGGAACAGAAACGATTGTCTTGTATTGCCGTCCATTACGAGGATGGCATGAGGAACTTCTATCCCGCTAAGGTAATAAAATTCATTTGTTTGCCTAAAGCGGGTAAAGCCTCGCGGGCTGGGGGCACCTTTTAGGACTGCAATGCCCTCGCTACCGATCTGGCGGATAATTTCGTTGCGGCGGGCAGTAAATTCCGGGGCTTGAAAATCAGGCCGGATCAATGGAACGTCCACTTGGGACCATACCGATATCGGAATCAGGCAAAAAATGTACAGGAATTTTTTCATTGGAATTCGGGATTGATTGAAGTGGAGACAGGTCCAATATATAACTCCTTTGCTTGTTTAAAAATAGGGGATGTGAAAGGGCGAAAACATTTGTTGCAATGATAGATCGTTTTCAAGTAAACAGTTGGTTGCGAACTGAAGGGCTTCTTGTTGCACAGGATGATGAACCGAAAGGCCCTCATACGCTGAACCAGACCGAAAGGCCCCTATGGTTCGCGCCATAATTTCTGCCCCCAAGTGCTGAATGGCACGCAGCTGCTGATTAAGATCAAACACTGGATTTTGGTAAAAATACATTTCTATGAAACCCTGCCAAAATTGTTGAATGCGCATTCTAAAGTGAGGATTTTGATTGCGGTGATAAAGCATCCAAAGGTGGGCCGCAAGGTGTCCAACATCTTGTGCTGGTTGACCATAATGCGAAAGTTCCCAGTCTATCACTGCAAGCCCCTGTGCAAGGACTAAGAGGGAGGCGGGCCATAAATCGCCCATGATAAGACAAATCCCCTCCTGCAAAAAGACTTCTCCCAAGTGGTGTGCAGCCGCTTGTATTTCAGGTGCATGAGGTAACTTGTGGGTAAGGGCTTGCTGCCCAATGAAACGATACTGAATTTCAAATCGGGTCTCTTGAACGGTGCAGTTGTTATGATTAAGGAGTAAATATTTGTTTTTTAATGTCGAAAGGTGTAATTCTTTAATAAATAAGCCTAAATTTTTGCCTAAAACTGGATCGAATCCTGCTTGTACATTTGCTGAACCTAAAGCGGGAGATGGTCCAAAATCGCTCAAGACCAACACCGCCGAAGGGGCATCGTGTGCCAAAACCACTGGCAGATGAATTTGGGGATTATGGGGAAGGGAAGGGGGGGGCGTGTTTAAAAACGTCAGGGCTTGTCTTTCAAAGTGGTGCCGATCTTGATTAAACGGGTGTTTGGGTGCAGCAGCAATAAAAGGGGGGGTTTGTTTGACGATAACCGAGTTTGGAAAAATACCCCAGCGCCAAACGTAGTTGAGGTTGCCACCCGAAAGCGGCGTCCAGATTGGCGGTAATGCCTTATTGGAAAAAACCGACTGGGCTTTTTCTAAGTTAAAAAGATCAAAGGTCAAGGGAAGCGTATGGGTAGGCATGGTTTTTACCTTGTAGCTGAAAAGCACGAAATAGTTTAATTAAGGTAGGTGTTTTTGTTTTTCTCAAAATATTTTTTAAAAAATGACAGGTTACGTTGAAAATTATTGATACTTCATTTAAACTTTTCTTTTTGGCGCTGAATCTTAGACACGTCCTTAATCCAAAAATAGAATAAAATGAGCCTTCATCTGGAATGTTCCACATTTAGTGATGCAAGATGCACTTGATCCCTAAACCCTTTAAAGAAACTAACCGGGAAGATTTTTCCCATTCCCTACATACCCACACCCAAAAACATATGAAAACCCAAAAAATGACCTTGGCAGAATTTGCTGCGCAAAACGAAGTACAGGTTTTATCAAATGATGAATTGGCGGAAGCACAAGGTGGTGCTTGGATTGCAGCCGTCGGTTGGGCCATTGGTGCAATTAGCGCTGGTGTTGCAGGTTACTTCGCTTCTCAAAATACTGGCATCAGTGCAGCGCAGAGTGTTTGTAATAATGCTCTAATGAGTGGACAAGCCGCTTCAGCGTCTTCCAAAAATTTTTCTTGTCAGGTTAAATAAGAAATTACCCTATTACCTCTAAGGCACTCAATTATGAAAACGAACAACATCTTCAAAAACGAAACAGAGATCAAGGTTCTTTCTGAAAAAGAACAAAAGGAAGTTACTGGCGGTTTTATGCCTCCTACGCCTTCGCCATACAGACCAAGCCAAGCAGATCTACAATACATGCTGGATCGCCTCCGCGAAATGAATGAAAAAAACCGCTGGCTTCAGCAGCAGCGCAATATGATCCGATGAGTTGTTGATCAATAGAAGTAATAGTAAAGGTCGGAGCAATATACTTCGGCCTTTACTATTAGAAACGAAAAAGGTGATTTCTAAATGGAACGGGCGTCCCTTCCTCGATAAACCATTGCACCGCATTTTCTAATCTTTCGCGGGCGGTGTCCAATGTTTCCTGAATGCTTCCATCTGGCGGATTTTGCACGTCTGGAACCGAATATTTGTGTCCAACCACCAAACCCGCACATGGAATTTCTAATTCATTTGCCAAAACAACTTCTGGGGCCAACGTCATCGAGTTGACTTGTGCCCCCATTGCCGCCCAATAACGATTTTCAGCCGGCGTTTTGGTTCTCGGTCCACCTGCATAGGCAAAAGTTACATTCATGAAAATTTCTGACTGAAGCGGTGTAAAGTGCTGAATTAATTGAAGGGTTAATGCCTTCGAAAAAAGCCCTTCATTCAAGACCAAATGCCCTTGCTGGGGAGTAGGGTGTGGGAACATGGTACAAGTATTGCCATCTGGTAAACGATTTTCAGGATAGAGCAAGTCTTTCAGAAATAATATTTTATATAGGGGCAAGTCTGTTGTCATAACCCCAACAGAACTGGTTATTAGCAGTGCTTGGCAGTTGACCATTTTAAGGGCATATGCGTTCGCCCGGTAGTTAATTTGGTTGGGAAGGAAGCGGTGTGGTGAACCATGCCGGAATAGCACCCAGGCAACTTTGTTTTGTAATGGAACTCGGTGCAAAACAGTTGATCCAAAGGGGGTTTTAAACGGAGTTTCGACCAATTCCCATTTCTGGAAGGTCGCTGAATGGAATGAACTACCCAGAATGACGGCAATGGAAGGAGCATTGATTGGAGGAGGATACATCGGTTTTACAATAGGAAAAGCCCACAAGGGGCTTGGTGTATAAGAAAGGGGGGGATGCTTATCAGGGGTCAAGACATAGGAATCATTATACCCTCATGATTTTAACCGTTTGACTAGGATCCAAGGCTACATTCGCCAGATCAATTTTTACCGTAAGCAGAAATTCATCACGGGTAAAACTGTCTTCTGCATGTTTAAACATCCTTCCTACCATTCCGTCTTTTTCCTTCATCCGCTCGCTGAAGGTTTTTTCGTAAAAGAAGGGCACTTCAAATGGCAACTGAATTTCTTCGTCCTTACTAATAGAAGACGGTGCGTTTACCTGTATTTTCCCCATGGGTGTCTTCTTCGTTCGTGAGCTTTCATAGCCTTCACTATCACGATGGGTGTAATCCGACTCACGGTAAAACTCAAGGATAACAGATTTAATGACTTGATCCGAAACTCCCTTCATTTTAATGATTCCTGTAACAGTCCGGTCTGTCACCAAAAAAGTAGGTTGTGCTTCCAGCGACAACTCGATGGTGTTCATGCCAAGAAATTTCTTGGCTTTGTCAAAAAAACTCATTTGCGCTTTGGATTGTGGTTTTGGAATTAAGGTAAAGAAAGGGAGTGGTGTATGGTGGGCGGATACCCCCTCTCTTCTGTGGTTGTATTTGTATCTTAGAGACCTTTGGTATCCAAGGTACCTGGGTTGATTTTAGTGCCACAGTAAGTAGATGCACCTTCAAATAAATTAGTGCTTTAACCTCAATTTTACAAAAAAAATCTAAGTACATGACAAAAGTATTAAAAACGTTGTTATAGCCCAATTTGTTGAACAGGGCGGCTCTGATGGAATGGAAGGCAAGCGTAAACTGACTTATTACTTTACGTTGTTGGGTCTTCATGACGCAAAATTAAGTTAGATCTGTGTCTGGCTAAATCAGACCACCTCAGAACCGTTTTACCCAAGTATTGACACCAACATAAGACATGCCTAAGATAGCAGCAACATCTTCTGAATAACGTCCTTCAGCTTTGAGTAAAATTAGGTGGCAACGCTTGCGAAAGCAGTACGCTCTATATACAATAATTTACTTAACCCACTTAAGCCATTGTATATTTTAAATATGGCTGTTTTTTTCATGATCTATGATGCTGAAAAACTCAATTCCTCAGTTTGCTCTTTTTCCAAACCATTCCTTGACCACCTGTTCGGCAGGTTTGCCATTTGGGGTAAAATCAGGGTCATTTGGCCCACCATAGTCCAAAAAGGATGGCCATTTCCACCAAAAATACCCACCCAGCCAAGATTGGTTGTGCAGTGCGGTAAGTAGTGCCTGATAACTTCGGCGCTGGTGTTCCAGATTCACCTTCTTGCCGTCGGCATATTCCCAAGGACGAATCCAGGGGGTATCGGTGGCCGTAAAACCGACCTCTGTAAACACAATTTTCTTTCCGAACCGTTCGGATATACTTTGGAAAAACGAATTCTCTGCTCTTGCACCGGCCAATAGTTCGGCATCGCTGGCGTCAGCTTTTTGGGCTAAGGTTTTGTAATTATTAATCCCAATAAAATCTAATTCATCCCAGAAAGATTTATGATCAAAGCCGCCATCCCAATTTGCGGCCACCGTCATTTTCCCGGAATAAAGGCTTCTTAGCCGCCGAAAGAGGGCAATCCAGCGGTGTTCGTGGCCCTTGGTTGCCTTGCCAAATTCGGTGGCCACGCACAAAATTGGGATTTGGTACATCTCGGCCAGTAAGGCATAGTGACGAATCCAATGCTCATAGTGTTCAAAAAAAGCATTCCAATCAGCCTCCGACTGCATTTCAACCTCGCCTGGCCAGGATCGCGGAATCCAAACTTGTGGTTTCAATAAGACCGACATGCCTATTTCACGGGCATGGCTGGCTACGGTAATCACCGCCTCGTCGTTTTCCTCGTCTGCACTGCGTGAAAACCGGAAGGGAGTAGGCTTTTTAGGGTCCCTCATGAAGGAGTAGGGGATGACGGCAATGGAATTTGAACCAATCTGATGTAATGCGGAGATGGACTCGGTGGCTTGGCGCGAGATATAGCCATTATAGATGCCATACCCTTCGTGGCCAAAATTAAAACCTTGTAAAAAAGGGCGTGGTTGTTCGTACTGAGACTTGATGGTTTGGGTAATCTGTTCAAATTTTGGATTTTGTCGCTGGACAAAGGCCAAGAATTTGGGGGATAAGACCCGTTCTTCTGCCGGCGTGGGTAACCAATTTGCATACCGAGACAGAAAAGCCTCGCGCCCCCATTCTTCCACAAGGAAAGCCACCAATGCACCAGCTGCGGGCGGGTAAATTAAGTCCGAGTCGGTAAGCAATACTTCATTATTAACCAGTTCTGAAATCGTTGGCAGGTAGCCGGATTGTGCGAGGCGGGCAGACCAATAGGCATACCCATGTCGGTGCCAGTTTTTAGAGAAGTACATAGCCAACCCCAACTCCAGCGCCAACGTTTTGGGTTGGCCCAATTGATGCCGAATGAGTTGTCGACCATCTATTAATCCGTTATTACAAATCAAAAAATCATCCAATACTGAATAAACCTCAAAAGAAATGTCATCATCTTCTTTGTACGCCCGGCTCATCCGTTCGGGGCGTACAAAGCCATGCGTAGTACAATTTACCTCGCTGGTGGCCAGTCCCTTGTCTTCAAACGTTTTGTAGAGGTAATACCGGAATTTGGGATGGGGTTTTATAGCACCCGTAAACGCCTCGATGTGTTGATAAGCGGCTTCACGTTCTTGCGATAGGGTTATAAACGACTCCGGGCCTCGTTGGTCTTGTGCCCCAAAAAATTGATAATGTGCGGTTTCGAAGGTGGGTTTTTCTTCAAAATATAGATGCCGTATCAGTGCAGGGTCTAACGCCCAGCGGGTTGCGGGAGTTTGGGAGAACATACCGAAGAGGGAGGCTTTATCGTGATGAAAAACCTGAAAGTCTCCACGGACTTCGATCGTTTTTCCCTGAAGGATAGCCTCGTCGGTGTTCCCTGTAATGACATAAACTGGAATTTTCGGATTAGATGGGTTAGGGTATAAAAAATGCAAGCGGTCTTCGGCATGTGGGAACACATCGTCATGGATAAAAAATTGGCCCGTTTCAAATTTGAATGGGGTATGTGGTAAAACTTTTTGTAGCAATCTGTTGGCGTTTGGAGTACCGACAAGATACACCCTACGATTGGTTAAGGTGTCCCAATTTACTTCGGTGTCGGCCTTGATCTCAAAATCAAACCAAGGGGTTTCCGCATCAATTGCTTCCACCATTTGTTTATAACGGCTTGCAACGGCCTGATTCCCGGTGCCATATACCAAAACCGGCTTAGGGCCACCACGTTCGCGGCGGAGCAATTCACGTCGGCTGGGCCAATCTGGGTGTCCGCTATTGGGTGTAGATTTGAATACCCAAAACCAGATAATCACCATTAGGGGAATCAAAAGAAAAGCAAGGGTGTATAACCGATTCATTTGTTGCCTATTTTAAGAACTTAACTGATCTAAACACATTATCCGCGTTAAGATGTTACATCTTCTTTGATATACATTGATTGATGTCACACAACAAACGGTATAAGCGTAATGAAGATAACAATATGATGAAAAAAAATATTCACTTTTTTTGGCTGCTTACATTTGTAATGATTGGTTGTGACCAAAAAAGTGACAATGAATTTGATGATTCCTCCAGTTGGCGGTCTATCCAAACCCGTATTTTAACGCCTAAATGTGCCAATTGCCACGTTGCCGGGTCCAGTTTTGCAGAACAATCGGGCTTGGTCCTAACCGAAGACGTGGGGTATGCGGAAACGGTAAGTCAACAGGTGAAAAATGCTGCTGCCCAAAAAGATGGATTGGAAATGGTGGGTACACAGGGCTTACCAAGTGTGTATAAAAGTTTCTTTTGGGAAAAAATTAACTATCCTGACGAAGATCACTTTTATAACGACCACCCCAATTATGGCAGTTTGATGCCTCTCGGAGGAGATCCGCTGACCAATGGCGAACTGGAACTTATCCGGCAATGGATTGTGGCTGGCGCACCCAAAGAGGGTAAAGTGGTGGATTTAAAGGTTTTGGAAGACACCCGTAGGTACGAGCGGCCTGCTTTCCGGCCTTTAGAGAAGCCCGAACAAGGCTATCAGCTAAAGTTGGGGCCTTTTGAGGTTGCCCCTAATTTTAATCGCGAGTTTTTTGTGTATCAACAGGTAGGAAATCCGACCGATGTATATGTAAAAAGAATGGAAATCGAGATGCGTTCAGGGAGCCATCACTTCTTGATTTATAATTTCAGGGCGAATACGCCCTCTTCTGTGATGCCCAAAGAAGGATTGGTTCGGGATATTTGGGATGCAAATGGTGGGTTCTTAATGCAAAATGCCATCGCGATGCAATACCATACCTTTTTTTGGGGGACCCAATGGCCGAGACTCAATTATACTTTTCCAGAAGGGGTCGCTTTAAAAATGCCAGCAAACAGTGGTTTCGATCTTAATTCCCATTATGTAAACCGATCTAAGGAAAAAATTGTCGGTGAAGTCTATGCCAACTTGCATACGGTGGATAAATCACAAGTAAAATACGAAGCAGGGATTTTGGACTTAAACAATACCAATATTTTCTTGCCACCGAATCAAAAAACAACCTTACAGAAAAGTTTTACTTTTAATAAACAAACCCGTATTGCGATGCTGTTTAGTCATGCGCACCAACTGATGTCGGAGTTTAAGGTTTTTGTGGAAGGTGGGGTCAATAATGGAAAGATGATTTATTATGCCGACGATTGGGAGCATCCGCCCATCTTGACATTCAATGACCCTTTGGTCTTAGAAGCGGGCACCAAACTAAGGCTGGAAGCCACCTACAACAATAATACCAACCGAGCTGTTTCTTTTGGCCTGACCGCCGATGACGAGATGATGATCCTTTTTGGGTATTATTACTAAATAAAAAAACTGATATAGTTAAGAATGAGTAAAATTGCTTTCCTTAGTACAATCTTTTTATCCCTCGCAACAGTACTTTGGGCACAAGATGGCATAGACATTAGTGGAAGTGGACGGTATGACGTCAACACAGGTCTTCCACGCGCCATTTATCGTGAACACTTTAGGGCACAGTCGGCATTTCCAGAAACGCAGGCCCGCGAATACCTGAGGCATCATGCTTTGCGCTTGTTTGGGGTGACCACCTTGCCAGAAAATGTCCTTCGACTCGTTGGTAAAACGGATTTACCTTTTGGAAAGGTGGTGCGTTTTCAGCAAGTATTTCAAGGATTGCCCGTTGAAAGAAATGAAGTGGCTGTTACGATTGGTCAAAGCGGAGAGGTGATTTTTGTCACCTCATCCTTTCATCCAATACAGGGTATGGAAAATACCGGAACAAGGCCCACCAAAAAACTGTTTCGGGAAGAAGCATTGGTCCGAAAAGCGATCTTACGCGAGGAAACGGAGGAAATACCGGGCTTTCCAGATCGGTCCGAATCCGTTTGGACGCAAAATGAAGCCGGAGAATGGGTGGAAGCACGTCGGATAGAGGTGTATCACCCCGAACATCAACATTATTGGGCCGTTTGGTTAGATGCACATTCCGGAAGTGTAATTCGCAAAGAATCACTTGCCGTGAGATGTAAACATTCGCATGAACCAAGTTTAGAAACACATCTAAGTAAAACAAAATCACTTCCTCCCTTTGAACCGCTACATTCTCCCCTTCTTTTTATAGGCCAGACCTACACTACTGGTCAAGGTATTGGTAAGGTTTTTGATCCTGATCCATTAACCTCGGCGAAGAAGGAATATGGTGCTATGGGTTTGTTGGATAACAACGATGCCGATTCTCCGGAATTAACTGCACAACTGAAAGAAGTGGCCTTAAAAGACCTTTCTCATGAAAATGGACAGTTTTTTTTAAGGGGTAAATATGCATGGATTGCTGATACGGGCGCTCCTTTTAAGGGTTTGTTTGAACAAAATAGCCATGATTTTTCAACCTCCCGTTCAAATGATTTGTTCGAAGCCGTCAATGCGTATTATCACATAGACCTAAACCTGCGTTATGTGGCAGAAACCCTAGGTTTTTCCATTCCAAACAGACATGCCGGAAATACAACAACAC
Source organism: Bacteroidetes Order II. bacterium (assembly GCA_016788705.1). Classification (NCBI taxonomy): domain Bacteria; kingdom Pseudomonadati; phylum Bacteroidota; order unclassified Bacteroidota Order II.; species Bacteroidota Order II. bacterium. The sequence continues at coordinate 205,287 of JAEUSQ010000018.1, read as the reverse complement.
AATGGTTCGATCCCAGCGCCCTCAATGGTGCCGATAATTCACAGTACGACCCCACAACCGGATACCTTGTTTTTGGTGAAGGCGGGGTTGATGATGCCGAGGATGCGGGTGTAATTTGGCATGAAGCCGCACACGCCTTGCACGATCGAATGACCTTGGGCAGCATCTCTAATGCCACAAACGATGGGCTTGCCGAAGGTTTTGCAGATTATTGGGCACAATCTTATCTCTGGACGGTTCAGCAGTGGGGACTTACCGATGCGCCCTATCATTACGTTTTCCGGTGGGATGGACACAATCCGTTCTGGGGAGGCCGCACCACCCAATACCCCAACAAATTTCCGGATGGAATTGTAACGTCGGGCGGATCGCTTCGCGAGCGCAACGGGCAAATTGTGGCATCCACTCTGATGGAGATATGGCCTGTATTGGGCAGAACAATGACCGATCAGGCGGCCCTTTCAGCGGTCGGTATGACCAATGCGGAGTCCAATCAAAATGACTATTTTAACGCATTTTACCAAACGCTTCGTCAGCTAAGGGTGCCCGCAGGGCAAATGGAACAGGTGTATCAGATCATTGCATCACGAGGCTATACCTTGCCTGCCAAAGGGTTGAGCATTGGCCTTGAATCCGATCTATCCCATCTAACCGTGGAGTCGGATGCCACACTCCGGGTGGAAATCAATAACAACAGTGCCCTCGACAAAACCAATGTATCCGTAACGGCACAATTGCCTGCTGGGATGGTCTATCAATCAAACAGCGCAACGTGTCCAGCAAATTTTAACAATGACAGTTTGGTCTTTTCTATTGGGGATCTACCTGCTTTTGGGTTTAAAACATGTACTTTTGTTGTTAAACTGTCTCGTCTAACAGGTAACAAATACTTTGGTGACGATTTTGAGCAGGGCTTAAGCCAGTGGGTAGCCCCAAAAGACGCCCAAAATTTCACCTGGACTTCCAGCATGATCCAGCCCCATCAGGGGAAAACGAGTGCGTTTGTACAAAACCAAGGACTGCCTTCAGACCTCACCTTAACGCTTGTAAAAGCCGTATCCTTACAAGCCGGAACGCCAGTACTGAGCTTTTGGCATTTCTATAACACGGAATTCTTTAGTGATGGGGGCGTGGTAGAAATCTCAACAGATGCTGGAAGTACTTGGCAGGATTTAGATACAAAATGGATCATGAATGCGTATAACGGAAGAATTTCCTCTACCTTTTCAACGCCATTGACTGCACGTAAAGCGTTTACAGGCTCTTCCCAAAAGTACATCAATAGTATTGCAGATCTAAGTGCATTTGTCAATCAATCGGTTTTGGTACGCTTCCGTTTTGCCAGTGATGCCGTAACCAATGGAACGGGCTGGTATGTGGATGATGTCTTGATTGCAGACCAATCGTCCCTCGATTCGGAAGTTTGCATGACTTCCGGCCAAGGAGATCAGCAGTGTACAAAAAAGCGATTTATGGTTCTGTTTAGTGCGCCTGTAGAATCTGAAAAGCCTGCTTTGCCCATCACCCACGAAGTAGAAGGGATTTGGCCCAATCCGTTTGCGGGCACGGCTACGTTGCGACTTCGGGTGGCGAAACCGCAAAATGTCAGGATAGCCCTTCACGACCTTCTTGGTCGTAGTGTAGGCGAGGTGTTTGAGGGCATACTGGCCGCTGGTGAATGGCGAACCCTTGCATTAGATGGGAGCCATATGCCAAATGGGGTGTATTTTTGCCGGATAGCAGGTGAGACGTTTTCTGAGGTTCAAAAAATAGTCCTTCTACGATAGCACATTTGCTCTTCATCTTCTCTGCAACACAACCGGAAGGGCTTTTGGTATCTTTCGGCTTATTTGTCTGTCCCCTATAATCTATGATAAGAGACCCTTATAAACACCTGCCGAAAGACATTCGCAAAACCTCGGCACTTATGCTGTATCGGCAGTTGGTGACCCCACGCCTCATCGAAGAAAAAATGCTCCGCCTAATCCGTCAGGGCCGTTTAGCCAAGTGGTTTAGTGGATACGGTCAGGAAGCCATTGCGGTCGGGTGTGCCATTGCCTTGGCGTCAGAGGATGTGATTCTCCCCATGCATCGAAACTTAGGCGTTTTCACGACACGAGGCATTCCACTCAAACCCTTGTTTTGTCAGTTGATGGGCAAGGAAGGTGGTTTTACGAAAGGACGCGACCGAACCTTTCATTTTGGTAAACTGGATGATCGGGTAGTGGGCATGATCTCGCACCTGGCCGCAATGTTGCCCGTTGCCTGTGGTTTTGGCTTGGCCGCCCAATTGGAGAAATCACGCAAGGTAGCTCTGGCCTTTATCGGGGAAGGGGCCACTCGTGAAGGCGATTTTCATGAAGCCCTAAGTTTGGCCGCTGCTTGGAAATTGCCGGTTATTTTTGTGATCGAAAACAATGGCTACGGCCTTTCTACCCCCACCAAAGACGTCATTCCAGTGGAAAATCTGGCTGATGCTGCCGTTGGCTATGGAATGCCGGGCTTTTCGGTGGATGGAAATGATCTCTTGGCCGTCATCAATGCCGTCCAGAAAGCAGCAAAAGAAGCACGCGAGGGCAATGGGCCAGCCCTCTTAGAAATGAAAACGTTTCGGATGCGGGGGCATGAAGAAGCTTCTGGGGTAAAATATGTACCGCCCCATCTCTTTGAAGAATGGACGGTTAAAGACCCCATTCAGCGCTTCAAAACATGGATTCTGGGCATTAAAGGGGTTTCAGAAAACGACCTCGAAGCAATTGAGGAAGAAGTGACTACCGAAATTGAGTCGGCTGTTCAATTTGCTTTTAGTCAACCAGAGGTCATAAGCACCTTAGAGAACGAGTTGGCAGATGTGTATGCTCCTGCACCCGTCCGATATGAACCCGTTTTGATGCCAGATGCACTTGAAAAACGTTTTATTGATGGGGTAACCGATGCGCTGCGCCTGGCCATGCAAAAGGATGAAAAAGTACTTTTGATGGGGCAAGACATCGCGGCGTATGGTGGTGTTTTTAAAGTGACTGATGGGTTTATGGAGACTTTTGGGGCGGAAAGGGTCCGTAATACGCCGATTATGGAGAGCGGTGTGGTGGGCGCGGCTTTGGGATTGGCTCTAGAAGGCTTTAAGCCAGTAGTAGAGATACAGTATGCGGATTTCATTACGTGCGGTTTTAATCAAATTGTAAATAACCTCGCAACCACCCATTATCGCTGGGGGGCACCTGTAAATGTGACCATCCGTGCCCCGTTTGGCGGATATATCGGTGCTGGTCCATTTCATAGCCAATCACCCGAAGCGTGGTTTTGTCATGTTCCTGGCCTAAAAGTGGTGGTGCCGTCAACCCCCGCAGATGCAAAAGGCTTGTTGATGGCAGCCATTGAAGAACCCAATCCGGTATTGGTTTTTGAGCATAAATTTTTGTATCGAAACCAAAAAGGAAGACTCCCAGAAGGCGATCATTATACACCAATTGGCAAAGCACGGGTGGTGCAATCAGGAGATGCCCTTACCCTTGTTACTTGGGGATTAGGGGTGCGATGGGCCATGGAGGAGTGGGATTATTGGCAAAACCGAGGAGTGAAATTAGAAATTATAGACCTCAGGACGCTTGTTCCTTGGGATCGTGAAACGGTTTTGCATTCCATTCAAAAAACCAATCGCTTGTTGGTTCTGCACGAGGCACAAGGGTCTGGTGGGTTTGGGGCAGAAGTGACGTCTGCCGTCGTCGAGGCTGCTTTTGCTCACTTAGATGCCCCGCCAAAACGGGTAACGGGTGCAGATTTTCCGATTGCATTCTCCACCCAAATTGAACAAGAAGTATATGCTGCCAAAGCACGTCTTCGCAAGGCCATCAACGAAGTGTTGCAGTATTAAAGGGAGGCAGTATGTTTTGTGTCAACCAAATTGTAGTTGCCAGAACCGCTTTTGTCCCGATTCGTCAGTTCGGAGGGGATCACGCGGAGATGGTCAACCAAATGCTGTTGGGTGAAACGGCCCGCGTCTTGGCCGCCCCCGACCCCATGTGGCTGGAAGTGGAAACCCATACCGATCGTTATAAAGGTTTTATAAGTGCGTTCATGGTCGTGCCAGCACCTGAAAAATGGCCTATCGTACCCAAGAACCGCATCCAAAACCGATTTGTAGATGGGGTCGCTGAGGGACGCGAGGTACGAATTCCGATGGCAGGCGTCTTGGTACAAGAGGGAAATGATTGGTTTTTGCCAGATGGCCGACGGTTTATGCCGTATCAAGAGATCAAACCGGCTCCCAACCCCACGAACTTTGTGGAAAGTGTGATGCAGCACGCCGAAAAACTTTTGGATGTGCCTTATTTATGGGGAGGAAGAAGTGTTTATGGGGTAGATTGCTCTGGACTAACCCATACGGCGGCCTTGCTCGGTGGCTTGCCTTTACCGCGAGATTCTTACATGCAAGCACGGTTTGGGGCAGCGATTCCGCCGGAAATCGGAATGATAGAACGGGGTGATTGGCTTTTCTTTAGCAATAATCCGCAAGGGCGTATTACCCATGTGGCCTTGTACCAAGGGGACGGGATGTTTATCCATGCTTCTGGATTTGTAAGAAAGAATAGCCTTATCTCAGGTACTGCCTTGTTTTCGGAACGACAAAAAGAACAATTTGTCTTTGCCAGAAGGATCCGCCCCCAACCATCAACCCCGTCTTTATGACGCTTTTTAACGACCAATGCACCGAAAAGACAAAAAATGGGGAACGATTCGTGGAATTTTGGGTGCTTGATGCCAAAATATCCTAACTTCACGCAAGCATACCCCGATAACAAATTTTAGACCTATGAAACTTCCTTTTTTCCTCGCTTCTCGGTTTGTGGCTGGCGAAACCTTGGATGCGGCACTTCCGCAGGTCCGTTCATTAAACCAAAAAGGCTTACACGTTACCCTGGACTTACTCGGTGAATACGTAAGTGACCGTAAGGTTGCTGCCCGTTTTACGGATGTCTATCTACAACTCTTGCAGCAAATTGGTCAAACGCCTGGGCTGCATTGTAATATCTCGATGAAATTATCCATGATTGGGCAAAAAATAGATCGAGAATTTTGCTTAGATAATTTGCATAAGATGCTAACTGTTGCAAAGGAACAAAATATTTTTGTGCGATTAGACATGGAAGGATCAGACATTACACAATCTACCTTAGACCTATTTGAGAAAGTATATCCCGAATACCCCGATCATGTGGGCGTGGTATTGCAGGCGTATTTGCACCGAACACAAGAAGATGTGGCCAGGATGTGTGACTTGAAAGCCCGTGTACGTTTATGCAAAGGAGCCTATCGAGAACCTGCTCAGATAGCTTACCAAGACATGCCCAATATCCGCGAACGATATTTGGCCTATATGGCGCAATTAATCAATGAAGCGCGGTATCCGGGTATTGCTACGCACGATGACTACCTGATTAATGAAACCAAAAAATATGTGGCTGAACATAATATTGGGAAGGATCGTTTTGAGTTTCAAATGTTGTATGGTATTCGACCAGAAACACAGGAACAAATTGGCAAAGTGTATAATATGCGGGTTTATGTACCCTATGGAACCGAGTGGTTGCCCTATTATTCTCGTCGCCTTCGAGAGCGTAAAGAAAATATTTGGTTTATCTTAAAAAACTTGTTCCGAGGATAAAAATTTTCCTTTATTCTTGATAATTGATCCATTGAATAAGGTCAATTTGTTCTTTTTTTAAAAAATTTATACGACTACGCATAAAATGACTTTTGCAGAAATTGTCCATTATCGTCGCTCAGTGAGGCTTTATCAGTCAGTTCCATTAGATCCTGAAAGGGTGAAAAAGTGTTTAGAGTTGGCTGTCTTGGCCCCTAATAGTTCGAATATGCAACTCTGGGAGTTTTTTCATATTACCGAAAAAGAAATTCTTAAAAAACTTTCTCATGCGTGTTTGGACCAAACTGCCGCAAGTACAGCTTCGCAAATGGTTGTTTTTGTTACTAGACAAGATTTATTTCAAAGCCGTAGGAAGAAGATGATTGGATTGGAAACGCAAAATGTGCTCAAGAATAGTCCAAAGGAAAAACAAGAGAAAAGGATTAAACATTGGAATCTATATTATGGAAAAATAATCCCTTTTCTATATACGAGGGGTTTTGGTGTTGTAGGATTGTTAAGAAAAATTGTGGTTCATTTAATTGGTATTTTTCGCCCTATTTTTTATCAGGTTTCTGAAAGTGATATGAGGGTGGTGGTACATAAAACATGTGGCCTTGCTGCACAAACATTTATGCTTGCTATGGCCAGTGAAGGTTTTGATACCTGCCCGATGGAAGGCTTTGATAGCAAGAAAGTCAAAAAAATACTAAAACTGCCATTCGGCGCTGAAGTGAATATGATCATCTCTTGTGGCATCCGAGCCGAAGGAGGCGTTTGGGGGGATCGTATGAGAATTCCATTTGAGGACGTCTATCACAGACGATAAAAAATGAGTATTTCTTTGTTCAAAGATCATCAGTTTCTACAAATGAACCACCCGAAGACCAACAAAAACAAACGCCAAACAACAGTGCGCCATTAAATTTTTTTTCCAAATAAGATAATTTATCTATTTGTTTTTAAGTGACTTGGGCAGGTATAAGTAGGAGAAGGGGTGTCCTTACTTGATTATTGCTCGTGGAGCCAGATTGGAACAACTTTCTGGAATTCTGGAAAAAGACGTCGAAGCAGTTCTGGTAGGTAGGGAAATTGCATACGGATTTGATATATTAACCAGAAGCGATCTCCTGTGGGTGTTTTCCAAACAAACCTACTTGGTGGGCTGAATTTTTTGAACACACTTTTTATACAAACCAAATGCAAGAACAACAAAACCATGACGAAGGCTTGAATATCGAATTGGATGAACAAACCGCTGAAGGCATTTATTCCAATCTTGTAATGATTGCCCACTCGCCCGAAGAGTTTATTCTCGATTTTATTCGGATGATGCCGGGTGTATCTAAGGCGAAAGTGAAAAGTCGGATCATAATGACGCCTCAACATGCCAAACGATTTTTAAGTGCGGTTGAGGAGAATATCGAAAAATATGAATCTGCATATGGTCCGATTTCTGAAGGTCACCAATTTGATGGTGAAATTCATTTCCAGTTTCCCGGAGGTGAGGCCTGAAAAGGACGTTCATTCAGCATTGGCGGATGTAACATGGGTTGTATCCGCTTTGCTTTTTTGGAATTACCGCATAAAACACTTGCATTTCCACATAAGAATTTGATTCTGTTTAGGCTAAACCGTAATTTGGCCTAAAGACCGTGAGTCGCAAAGGTGAAAACCAAAATCGGGGTTGTTCCCCAACGTGACCTTGGTGTAGATCTCCGTTTAACTCCAAACCGAATTATTTATGGCAACGCGAAGAGTTGTGGTGACAGGAATGGGCGCTTTAACCCCGATTGGGCTTTCTGTGGAACAATTTTGGGAAGGTATGATGCAGGGAAAAAGTGGGGCTGCTCCTATCACCTATTTTGATACGACCTCCTTTGAAACCAAGTTTGCGTGTGAGCTAAAAGGCTTTGATCCTACTCAATACCTGGACCGTAAAGACGCTCGCCGCTTGGATAAATATGCGCAATACGGCATTAGTGCAACGGTGATGGCCTTGGAAGATGCAAGGATTAATCCTGCACACTTAAGCGAAGAAGAAAAAGACCGCATTGGGGTTATTGTGGGCAGTGGTATCGGTGGTTTACAAACGTTTGAAGACCAAGTGATAACACTTGAAAAAGACGGCCCCCGTCGCATTTCGCCTTTTTTTATCCCGATGATGATCGCCGATATTTGTGCGGGTCTCATTTCAATTCGTTTTGGTTTTAGAGGTCCCAACTATGCGGCGGTTTCGGCTTGTTCAACGGCGAACCATAATATCATGGATGCGATGAATGCGATTCAGCGGGGAATGGCAGACATCATGGTGACAGGGGGTGCAGAAGCGGCGGTAACCCGTACAGGGGTTGGTGGTTTTAATGCGGCCAAAGCCCTGTCAACCAACAATGCAGAGGCGGCTACGGCGAGCCGTCCATTTGATAAACGTCGCGATGGATTTGTATTAGGAGAAGGGGCTGGCATTCTGATTTTGGAAGAATTGGAACATGCCATCGCACGGGAAGCCCCGATTTATGCCGAGATTTTAGGGATTGGCATGAGTGCAGATGCCTATCACATGACTGCACCTGACCCCAACGGGCGGGGGGCGGCATTGTCTATGAGGATGGCACTCAAGGACGCTGGCTTAAATTTGGATCAGGTAGATTACCTTAACATGCACGGCACTTCTACTCCTCTGGGAGATGTGGCCGAGACAAAAGCCATTAAGCAAGTTTTTGGCGATCATGCCTATAAGATGAATGTATCTTCCACTAAGTCTATGACGGGGCATCTTTTGGGGGCTGCGGGCGCTGTGGAAGCCATTGCAGCCATTATGTCCATTCAGAACGAAACAATTCCGCCAACCATTAATTTTGTGGAAGCCGATCCTGAATGTGATTTGAATTATACGTTTAATACACCACAAGAACGCCCTGTGAAGGTTGCGGGGAGCAATGTTTTTGGTTTTGGTGGACATAATACGACCGTATTATTCGGACGTTTTAACGGTTAATACAGACTGAATGCGCAAAGGGGTCTTTTACCCCTTTTTTTGTGGTAATCTGCTTTTTACTTTCTCTTGGAAACGCTTTTCTTGTGCTAAAATAAAATATCTATGTATAAATTTATTTTGCTATTGGTCTTTATGCTTCTTGTAGCAAGTTGTGCGGCTCCAAGTGTTACCGTTTCCGGAAAGTCTGGCACAAATATGAACTTTGCAATAGCCATTCATGGGGGAGCTGGTGTTATTTCTAGAGCAAAACTTTCTCCAGAGCGCGAAGCCGCGATTCGCGCAGATTTGGAACGTGCCCTTCTGGCTGGACAAGCCCTTTTGGCAAAGGGTGGAACCAGTATGGATGCCGTTGTCGCTGCGGTGAATGTTTTGGAAGATTCACCTTATTTTAATGCCGGTAAAGGAGCGGTACTGACCTCCGAGGGGCATGCTGAGTTAGACGCTGCCATTATGGATGGCAAAACCTTGGGTGCAGGAGCCGTCACCGGATTACGACAGGTAAAAAACCCCATTAATCTGGCGCGAGCGGTCATGGAAAAATCACCACACGTCATGCTTTCGGGGAATGGTGCGGAAGTTTTTGCGCGTAGTGTGGGGATCGAGATGGTTGCTCCGTCTTATTTTGTGACACCCGAACGCCAGCGTGCCCTCGAAGCAGCAAAAGGGAAGGAAAACGAGTCGGGTATGAATCAGGGAGAAGCGCGCAAACTGAATTACGGAACAGTTGGTGCGGTTGCATTAGACCAAAACGGCAACCTTTCTGCAGCCACTTCTACGGGTGGTATGACCAATAAAAAATGGGGACGGGTCGGAGATGCCCCCATTATCGGTGCTGGAACCTATGCGAATAATGCGTCGGCTGCCATATCGGCCACTGGATGGGGCGAGTTTTTTATCCGTTCCGTGGTGGCGCACGATATTGCTACTTTGATTGAATACAAAGGACTAAAAACAGAAGTTGCGGCACAAACGGTGATAGACAAAGTAGGGCAATTGGGAGGGGATGGTGGGGTCATTGTGATGGACCGTAAAGGACAGATTGCCATGCCATTTAACTCAGAAGGGATGTATCGAGGGTGGGCAAGCGGTAACCTTAAGCCAGAAACCCGCATTTTTAAAGGGGAATAAATGTCACAAGACGCGTTTGTTACCCTAAAAAACCCAGCTTTTAGACGTATTGCACTTACCTCTCTACTGGTAACCCTCGCGCTGTTGATGCAGGATGTGGTCTTGGGGTACGAATTGTATAACCGCACCCGTGATCCATTGGTATTGGGCTGGATGGGGCTTGCAGAAGCACTTCCGTTCATGGCATTGTCCTTAATCGGTGGACATTGGGCAGATCGTTATAACAAACGCACGTTGTGGCTGTTGGGGCATGGTCTGATGATTGCGTCGGCAGTGTGGTTGTGGTTGGTTTTTGAAGACATCCCCGTTACGTTTACCCTACAGGAAAAAATTGGGTGGGTATATGCAGTCAATTTTATGAATGGGTTAACGAGGGCAATAACAGTACCTGCCTTGCAAGCGTGGATTCCCCTCCTAATACCACCCGCGCAATATGGGAATTCGAGTGCTTGGACGAGTGCTTCATGGCAAACAGGTGCCATTTTAGGCCCGGTTATCGGTGGTTTTGTGTATGCTTTAGTAGGGCTTTCATGGGCATTGGGCATTGTCTGCGGGCTTTTGGTGGTGGGCGCCGTCTTGATTGGATTGAATACCGCTCCTTACATATCATTAACCGCCAGTGAAATATCTTCCATTTCCAAAAGCCTACAGGAAGGGATTCAGTTTGTCTGGCATAATCCGGCCATTCTATATTCAATTACGCTCGACATGGTGGCCGTTTTGTTTGGCGGTGTTGTGGCTATTTTACCCGTTTTCGCAACCGAGGTACTGGTGATTGGGGCCGATGGTTTGGGTCTTTTAAGAAGTGCGGCAGCGTTTGGAGCCATCCTTACGACCGTTTTGCTTACTTTTTTCTCTCCCATGGGCCACCCCTGGCGCAATCTTTTGTGGGCGGTTTTTGCATTTGGCATTGCTACGCTGGTTTTTGCACTCTCCGAGCATTTTTTCCTATCATGCCTGGCATTATTTCTTACGGGGGCCTTCGATAGTGTAAGCGTGGTAATTCGCGAAACGTTAATGCAAACGCTTACGCCACCCGAAATGCGGGGAAGGGTGGCTGCCGTCAATGGCATATTTATTAAAGCGTCAAACGAATTAGGTGCTTTTGAATCTGGTTTGGCAGCAAAATTAATAGGTGCTGTTCCTTCTGTGATAATGGGAGCGACTGCCGCATTGATAACCGTTGCAGTGATCGCCAAGAAATCCCGAACACTCTTAAAGGGTTGAGACCCGTTGTCCGCATAGCCTTTACATCTAGTGGGTTTATTCCCCAATATCTACAATTCCAGCTTCTTTCCTAAGATAGATCATGGTGGTATCGAAAGTACCATGCCGCATCCGGATTTTTAGCTCTTCCACGGTCATCCCTTGCCTTAGCCAGATCAATGCCGCAGTATGGGTAAGGCTATGTGGGGTTATCCCCGCTCTTTTTATTTCGGCCAATTCTAACCAATGATTGATTCTGCCTCGAACGGAGCGCGTGTTCAAACGTTCGCCATCCGATCGGTGCCCATGAGAAACAAATATGGGTTCTTCCGGACGAATGCGCCCACGGGTATCTAAATAGAGCCGTATCTTGTCCATCACGGGCGGATCAATAGGGACCAACTGGTCTTTATCGGATCTTCCTTTGCCTTGAACACGCAGGTACCAGCCGCCTGAATCGTGTTGGTTAAGGTCTGCAAGGTCTGCCCGAACAATTTCGATTTCTCCCAGTCCGGCAAAAAGCATCATATACATGATCGCCTGATCGCGTTTCCCCATTTGGGTAACCTGATCAAAAGAGGCCAATAACCGATCTACCTCTGCTTCACTGAGAACAGCACGGGTATGCTCGGAGGGGCGTCTGTTCCCTTTTACTTGTTTGGCAGGATTTTCAGGGAGTTGCCCGGTGGCCACCATAAAATCACATAAGCGACGCAAAGCGGTGAGGTAGGTAGAAACCGAAACTTGTGAAAGTTTGCGCTCGCTCATGAGGTAGGTTTTATACGCTTCAATGTCTTCCACTCGAAAGCGAAAATCGCTCCGAGGATGCGAAAACCAGCGGATAAACTCGTTTAAAGAGCGACGATACGTGCCAATGGTTTCGGCACCGCGATCATGGAGGTATTCATCTAAAAAGGCCGAAATGGTAGATTCGAGCCCATCTATTCCGAGGGTGATTCCCTGAAATATTTCGGAGGAAAGGTTGTCCGGCATACGGGTATATGACTGATAAAAATGGATTTGGAAAACGCCCAAACCCATTCACTCAAAGCGTTGCGTTAGGGTCAATGTTTTCAAGAACTTCGGTTACTTTGCGCAGGAAAGCCGTGCCCATTGCACCATCTACGATACGGTGATCGTATGTCAGCGACAAATAGACCATGTGGCGGATTGCGATCACATCACCCATATCAGGCGTTTCTATCACAACAGGCCGTTTTTTTATCACCCCTGTTGCAAGAATGCCCACCTGGGGCTGATTAATAATCGGTGTTCCCATGATAGATCCAAGGGAACCTACATTGGTCACGGTAAAAGTACCACCTTGTAATTCATCTGGAAGCAGTTGTTTGTTCCGTGCCCGATCTGCAAGTTGGGCAACCGAATGGGCCAAACCTACCAGGTTCATGGTTCCCGCATTACGGATACATGGAACGATTAGCCCAGCGTTTTCGAGTGCTACGGCAATTCCAATGTGGTAATCTTTTTTTAGGATCACTTGTTTCCCTTCTACCGAGGCATTGAGCCAAGGAAATGCTTTTAGGGCTTCGATGGCGGCATACACAAAGAACGGAGTATAGGTTAGTGCTACGCCTTCACGCGCCGCAAAAGTTTTTTTGTTTTTTTCACGGAGCTTAACCAAATGGGTTACATCCACTTCTGCAAAAGAGGTCACATGCGCTGAAGTGGCTTTGGAGCGAACCATATGATCGGCGATGATCTGTCGCATCCGATCCATTTCCACAATTTCGGTTCTATTGGTTGCTGTAACAGCGGGCGGTTTTGCAAAAATGGGTGCAGAAGTTGGAACAGTTTCTGGTATGGAGGCCGGAGGTGCTTGCGTTTTTTTACTCAGATACTGGGTGAGGTCTTTTTTGGTAACCCGACCTTCATGTCCGGATCCCGGTAGTGTGGCGAGTTCGGCCGCAGACAAACCCTCAACTTTTGCCATTTCACGAACCAGTGGAGAGTAGAAGCGACCATCTGACCCTATTCGGCTGATTTCATTTTGGCCAGAAACAACGGGTGGTGCAGGCGATGAAATAGGTGTGGTCGGTTTGGCAGTAGGAGTAGGCGTGGGGGCCGTTGTCGAAACGGTGGCGTCATTCCCTATCGCAATGATGGCCAAAAGGGTACCTACCTCTACTGTTTCGCCTTCTGGAACCACGATTTGCGCTAGAATACCAGCAACGGGGGAAGGGATTTCGGAATCCACTTTGTCGGTTCCTATTTCCAACAAGGTTTCATCGGCCTCGATGCGTTCGCCCACTTTTTTGTGCCAGGTCAATACCGTGCCTTCCATTACACTTTCACCCATTTTAGGCATCAAAACGGGCGAGGTATCTCCGCCAGAAACCGAGACCTTTTGTATAGGTGCGCTTGGTTCGGGCGGTGGTGTTGAAGCCGGAAGATGAACCGAAGGCGGCGACGGCACAGGTGCAGCAGGAGGTGGTGCAGTAATGGCGGCATGTACATCCGTCTCGATGAGCGCAATGGGTGTTCCAACTTCTACGGTTTCTCCTTCTGGAACCAAAATAGCAGCAAGTTTGCCACCAACAGGGGAAGGGATTTCGGAATCTACTTTATCCGTTCCAATTTCCAGCAGGATTTCATCGGCTTCAATATTTTCGCCAATTTGTTTGTGCCAGGTAAGCACGGTACCTTCCATTACACTTTCGCCCATTTTGGGCATCACAACTTCGACTTGTGCCATAGGGTTTGTTATCTGAATAATGAGTGACAGGCAGGGTTCAAAACTGTAAAGTACGAAATAATCTGGTAACTTTGATTTTAGGAAGCGCTTCCGAGACAAAAATCCGGTAAATTATTGTCTCAATCCTTCTTTTTTTGAAGTTGAATGCCTCTTTTAGGCCCAGCATTTCAAGGCGCTCAGGTGTATGTGTCATGGACTGGCATTGGAAAAGTATCTCTTATGCACTTAAAAGGTGAGAGGTCTCTATTGACATCTGAGACACCGAACCCCGTGTTGTAGATTTTCGTGAACATTAAGGGGGGCTGCTCGGTGGAAGCAAGCGTCGCTTCAGTCCCGCCTTGAATATAATTGTTTATCTGTTATTGCAATTCAAAAAGGAGGGCGCATCAAATGAATATAATGGCTATTGGGCACCGTTATCGCCCAAATCGTTGGTGTCAGTGCAGCCGCCTCGGCTTGTGGGAAAGACCGAATGCGAAGGCGTTTATTGCCAACCATTAAAATTCCCGGCTCAACAAGTTTATTGGTACCCGGCCACACACCCTCATGGCGTACCAATGCGTGCCCATAACAATCTGCATGAATCTCCCAAGTGCCGGTAGTATCTTTCGCAAGAAGTGTTTGTTGGTTAAGAAGGGCAATTTCCGGAGGATTCAGGAAGGCCCCACCAAAGCCTTGGAAGCCACCGATTTGGGTATTCTCGTCGTGTTGCCCTGTCTCGCTTCTGAACCAGAGTGATTTTTGGAGGTTTTCGAGAATGAAGGACAATGTGTGGGCTTCTGGCACTTCGAGTAAAATGCGTGCCAATGATTCGGGTAACTGTTCAGCGGCTTTAATTGCCGTGGTACGGTAGAGAACCAAACCCGAACGCCATGCCAAAATCAGTGCAGCGGCTTCCAATTTGTGAGGTTGGTCTAATTGTGGAGCGGTTCTTCGAAGTCCTATGAGAAAAAGTCCGGTTGAACGATTGGACTGACTGACGTTATACGCCGTATTCACCACAATCTGAAGGGTGCGGTGTAGGTGCGTTCGTAAAAGAGGAAGTTTGGGAAATACCTCTTGCCAGATATGTATCAGAACAGGGAACTTAGACCAAAGACCACGCCCCATTAAATTAAGTCCGGTGGTGTACAGCGTCTTGATACTTTGATGAGATTCGGGCGCATTGTTTTCTTCTAAGAGGGCCGTCGCAACCACATTTAAATTTTGTTGTATGTAGCTGAAAACCACTTTCTGTTCCAATGCCGGATATTGATTTTTCAACATCTCGTACTGCATATTCAGATAGTCTCGGTTAGCTGTCAGCCATGTTTGAAAAATCGGGCTTAGAGTTGTTCCCATGATTGTTTATAATCGGACATGTAGGCTGCATCTAATACTTTTTGTATTTCGGCTCCGCGCCAAAAGTCGGGCTCGCCGGGTTGGCCATTTAGGATGGCCGAAATGAATCGTTGGTAATTGTCGAGAACGGGTGGACATTTTTTTCCACGCCATTTTCCTTTCAGAAGATTATCACCCAAGCATACTTCTAAAACGTCCCAACGGTCTTTTTCGTCTAAGGTAAGACGCAAAGCCCCATGTTCGCCATGTATTTGCAGGCGTAAGGTGTTGATGTATCCGGTAGCCCACCGAGAGGCTTGGACCGTTCCTAATGCGCCATTTTCCATCTCGACCATGGCGGTGAAGGAGTCATTGGCATCCAATTTATAGGTCCCAATTTGGTCATTTTCGGCTTTGGGGAACGTTTTGAGCACACATTGAACCGTTTCATAGGCGCCTATCGGAAATCCGGCAAGGTCAAAGATGTGAACGCCAATATCACCTAAAACCCCTTTGCTACCATGATCGGTAGATAGCCTCCAAAGCCAAGCATCATGTTCTCGCCAATCCCCCCACGCAGGTTGTGCCAACCAGCTTTGCAAATAATCGGCCTCGAAGTGCATCACACGTCCAATTTTGCCCGCTTCAATCATCCGTTTGGCCTCATACAAGGCAGCCGATCGCCGATAGGACAGGTTGACCATGTGTACAACCCCTGCTTGTTCTGCTGCATCTGCCAACATTCGGGCGTCTTGAAACGTTTCTGCCAAGGGCTTCTCGGAGAGTAAATGGAGTTTTTTGTCCAAAACTTTCAGGCCAATGGACAAGTGGAAACGGTCTGGGGTTACATTGGTGATCGCGTGAAGTTCGATGGTGGAAAGCATTTCATCCACATCTGTAAACACAAAAGGAATACTATGTGTGGCGGCAAATTCTTCGGCACGCTCTCGCACGACATCACAACAAGCCACTAAGTTTACCTCTTTAATGGCCGCAAAAGCGTTTGCATGGGTATGGGCCATGCCGCCTGTGCCAATAATGGCCAGCTTAATCTGATCCATAAATAATTTTTTAGTCTTCGGAAAACGCAGCATCGAAGGCGCGGTTTGAGGTCGGAAAATCTTTGGATCGAATATATGCGCAAGCTTCTTTTGCGCCATGTTCCCGATCCATTCCACTGTCTTCCCATTCAATTGAAAGGGGGCCATGATAGCCAATCCGATTGAGGGCCCGAATGACTTCCTCAAAATTAATGGAGCCTCGTCCCGGAGAACGAAAATCCCAAAAACGACGTGCATCTCCAAAATTGACGTGCCCGCCAAAAACACCAATTGGCTTGGGGATGGAAGACCACCACACATCTTTCATGTGTGCATGATAAATCCGGTCGCCAAATTGTTCAATAAATGCGATATAGTCCACACCTTGATAACCAAAATGACTTGGGTCATAGTTAAATCCGAAGGTCTTACGACCATCCAACGCTTCCATGGCTCGTTGTGCAGAAGCGAGGTCAAAAGCAATCTCGGTAGGATGGACTTCTAAGCCAAAACGGATGCCTACTTCATCAAACACATCCAAAATTGGGTTCCACCGTCGGGCAAAATCTTCATATCCCGCATCAATCATGGCGTCGGTCACGGGTGGAAAAGAATACAATAGATGCCAAATGGAGCTACCCGTAAAGCCGTTTACAACAGGGACCCCAAGTTTAGCGGCAGCTCGTGCGGTATTTTTCATTTCTTCTGCCGCACGTTGACGGACGCCTTCCGGTACACCATCGCCCCAAATTTCTGGTGAGAGAATGCTTTTATGGCGCTCGTCTATGTGGTCGCAGACCGCTTGTCCGACCAAGTGATTCGAGATTGCATAGATGTTAAGGCCATAATGACTCAATAAGTCCTTTTTTTCTGTACAATAATCAGGCTCCGTAAGTGCACGGTGTACATCAAAATGATCGCCCCAACAGGCCAGTTCTAGGCCGTCAAAGCCCCAAGAAGCGGCTTTCTCGGCCAATTGAGCCAAGGGGAGGTCGGCCCATTGGCCCGTAAACAAGGTGACTGGTCTCGACATAGTGTTACGAAGATTAAACTAAATGGCTGTACAATACAATACGGTATTATAAATGGCAGATCAAGTGTCGGAAATTATTTTTGCGGAATTCCGGCATCGGGCGTGGAAATATTCTTCTGTTAATGCGATTGGCGAATGCGTCTTTTTTGGCTGTAAAACGTCCAGTTCTTCACCTTTATCGTAATGCTTCTAAGGGCATTATTTCTATTTTTTGGCAAGAAACATCATCAGCATTGCAATCACCAAGAAAAAGACATGCGGAAAAAGGGTGGCCACTATAGGGTCCAATTCTCCTGAGTATCCAAAAGGCTCGATCGTTTTAATCATGGCCAGATAGATAAATGCGACCATAATGCCAATAGAAAGTTGGGCCGCCTGCCCGCCTTTTCGCCGGGTACTGGCCAAAGAAAACCCAAGCAAAACAACAATAAGATTGGCAAAGGGGTAAGTAAACTTAGCATAGTATGCCACCATTGGCTTGCCCAATTCTGAGACACCACTTTTTTGGAGTTCTTGTAGATATTGCTTGGCCTCCGGAATATTGAGCAGGTCAACATCATTGGCAGACCTGCTAAGGTCTTCGGGTTTAATTTCTAAGCCGGCGGCCAAGTTGTGTTGGGTCTGGGACCTGAGAATGGTACTGTCAGTCCGAAAAGTATGCGTCACTGCATTTTGAAAAGTCCATTGTTGTTGTTGGTCATTCCATTGTATTTGGTCGGCATCGGTACGAGAAATCAAATGTTTTTGTGCGTCATAAGAGTGCAACGAAACCATAAACCCAGCCTTTTGCTCAGCGGAAAAGGAGCCAATTTGCAAAATCCGATTGCCTTCGAGTTGTCTGAATAGGTTGTTTGTGGACTCTAATTGCTCCCGACCTTTGTTTAGATACTTGGCTTCGATCCCGATTCGCGCTTGCTCTGTCTTGGGAAGAACCCAGCCGCTCATGTAAAACATGCCAATAGAAACCAAAAGGCCAAACAAAAGAAGGGGCCGTAAAATCCGATAAAAGGAGACCCCGGCGGTATAGATTGCTGTGAGCTGAAGTTCTTGCGCCAATTTCCCTGTAAGATGAATGCAGGCCAGAAAAAGGGCCGCAGGCGTTATTTGGTGGAAAATGAACGGTAGGGCATTGGGATAATACGACCAGAGGATCAGTCCTTCGGTTGCTCCACGGTCTATAAAGTCATCTATATATTCCAAGTAATGAAGAAGAATGAAGAAAGAAGTGAGCATTCCAATCAATACCAAGGTGGTGGCAAGGAGTCGTCTAAGAATATGGCGGTCAAAGGTTTGCATAATCAATAAGATGGTTAAAATCAGAACGGGCAAGCCAGAAAGTAGTTCCAGTATAAATATATCCGTTATTGCAAATAAAAAATTCAATTTTAAAACATAAAGACGTATCATTGTTACATGTAGCTTTAGTTCGGCAACGAAAAACCTTAAATACATTTTTACGGGAGAACCCATGAAAGTACACGAATATCAGGCGAAAGAAGTGCTTGCGCAATTTGGCGTCGCAACACAAGGCGGTTATGTGGCAACCACTGTGGAAGATGCCGTGGCAGGTGCCGAAAAACTACAAGCCAATGGGGCAGGCCTCTTTGTGGTCAAAGCGCAGATTCATGCGGGTGGTCGCGGAAAAGGAGGAGGCGTGAAATTAGCCCGCACGATCGAAGAAGTCCGCGAACGATCTGAAGCCATGCTGGGCATGATGCTCAAAACACACCAAACCGGGCCGGAAGGACAGAAGGTTAAGAAAATCTTGATAACTGATGGGGTGGACATTGTGAAGGAGTATTATCTCGGGATTACCCTCGACCGTAGTCGCAATATGAATGTGATCATGGCTTCTACAGAAGGTGGAGTTGAAATTGAAAAAGTGGCGGAAGAAACCCCGGAATTAATCCATAAAGTGTGGATTGACCCAACGATTGGTATTCAGGGTTATCAGGCCCGACAAATTGCTTTTGCACTTGGCTTTCAAGGGGACTTGTTCAAACAGTGTGTAGGATTTGTGCTGAAACTTTACAAAGCCTATGAAGAAACCGATTGTTCTTTAGCCGAGATTAATCCGCTGGTCACCACAAAAGACGGTAAATTGATGGCTTTGGATGGAAAAATTAATTTTGATGACAATGCGTTATTTCGGCATAAAGACCTCGCTGAAATGCGCGATACCGACGAGGAAGACCCTTTAGAAGTGGAAGCGAGCGAGTTCCATCTTAATTATATCAAATTGGATGGCAATGTAGGTTGCATGGTGAATGGCGCTGGTTTGGCCATGGGAACTATGGACATCATCAAGATTGCCGGGGGGGAGCCTGCAAACTTCTTGGATGTGGGCGGTTCTGCAAATCCACAAACGGTAGAAGCTGGATTCCGGATTATCCTCAAAGACCCAAATGTTAAGGCAATTCTCATCAACGTGTTTGGGGGGATTGTTCGTTGTGACAGAGTGGCACTTGGGGTGGTAGAAGCTGCTAAAAATGTGAATATCAATATCCCATTGATTGTTCGTTTGCAGGGCACCAATGCCGAAGAAGGGCAAGAGATTCTTAAAAATAGTGGCTTAAAGATCGAGACGGCTATCCTTCTGAAGGAAGCTGCGGAAAAAGTTACCCATGCGCTTGCTGCATAAATGCTGTTACCCATGAATTAAAAGCCCGTCTATTCGGGCTTTTTTTATTCACAAGGCACAACCTTAATCTCTGCTCTTCGACAATTGGGTGCAGATATTGCCTTACAAGATGCTTCTGGTTGCGCTGATGAAGTAATTTCTTGGATGCGGGTGGCCGGAATACCACGTGCAACCAAAAAACCAACGGTATGGTTGGCGCGTTGTTTGGCCCTCAAGGCCGTTGGCTCGGTGCCATCGCCAAACGCTTGAACCGAAAGGCAAACAGAAGGGCAAGCAGACAATTGGCCTAAACTTTGCTCAAGGGCTAATTGGGCGTTTGTGTCAAGTTCTATATTTCCGGGTGAAAAACGTACCGGGGGAATGGGGCGAATCACTTTACAAGCAGGGTTTTGCATGACGAAGACCCGTGTGGTTCGAAGGGCTTCTCCACATTCGTTCTGTACGAAGAGCTCAATTTCTTGAAAACCCGCTGGCAATCTGACCTCTGGCTCTGGCCTACCAGTTTGCAACGACAACGGAAACCGCCAGGCATAGCGTAGTGGATAGCTACCATTAGCATGAGGGATAATTCGGGTTGTCTCGCCTTCCATAAAACGTCCTGGAACCTGTATTTCCGAAATAATTGGCTGCACACATGCATCAATCGGCTCTATAATCTCAACGGTAAAATTTTCGATGGTTTTTCTACGGCCAAGTACGACTTCGAGGGTGCCCCTCAGGGTTCCTTTTTCGCTAAAAACCAGGTGTACTTCTTCTCCTTCAGCTTTTTGGCCGTCTGAAAAATGCCATTTTATTCGGGCAGCACTGTCTGCTGGTAAAAGTGTAATTGCAAAATAGGCTGGTTGATTGATCTGTAGGGCCGCTGGGATTTCTCGGCCTATGACGGCAATGTCATGAGGAAAATTATTATGGTTATTATAAGTTTTATTGCTGATTTTTTTTCCAAATTGATACTTTAAGCCGATTAAATAATCATATGTTATACGGCGGTTTACAATGTTGCTTTTGAGGAAATCGAAACGATATTGGGCCGATCCAATCAAGGAAAAATCAGGAGTAAGGGCCACAGAAAGGCCCCATCCCAAATAAGGCCCAGAAAATGTGACTGTTGTATGTTGAGATAGCGATTTGGCATAGCCTAAGAGAATATAAGGGTCTAATTTCTTTAGACGAAACGGAAAAAACCGGGCTTCGCCCCGCAATAATTCCAACCGTAATCTTTTGTCTTCGAATACGGCTTCGCCGGAAAGTCCCGCACTGAAAAGTGACTTCCATTGGTATCCCAAGCCGAATCTCCCACCATATAATGGTACTTGGTCTCGTTCAATAAAAAGTGTCCCAAACATAAAGGAATCAGTCTGATTGGTCACAGACCAAAGCGGGGTTGCTTCAATGTATAAACCATTTTGTCCTTTAAGCCATTTAAAGTTTGCAAATAATACACAGGTAAATATATAAACACTTAATTTAAGGTGTAAGCGTGAGTGTGCCATTTAGTAAATGGTTAGGATGAAATAGAAGTCACAATGGCGGGGCAGGTAGATAGGTAGGTGGGATATTCCAATTGCTCTTTGCAAAGCCTTTTAAGTTTATGATTTTCGTTTCCTGTATCTTATGGCAAAAAAAGCACCAGAAACCATGTATAATTTATCACCAACGAAAGCCATAATCAACTTAAATAATTTAAGACATAATTTGGCCGTAATACGCACGCATTTGGGTTCAATAGATGTGATGGCAGTGGTCAAGGCGGATGCTTATGGGCATGGGGCTATACGCATTGCGCAATGTTTGCAAAAGGAATCTATTCACATGTTTGCCGTTGCTACGGTTGCGGAGGCGGTTAAACTTAGGGAGCATGGTATTTTAGAGAGAATATTGGTACTCGGAGCGCCGTTTCCAGAGTTTTTACCGGCATATGTACAATACGATTTAGACCTTACCCTCCATGACCTGTCATTTTTGGAAGTGCTTAAAAAGGAAAACGATCCTATCCGTATCCATGTTAAAATAGATACGGGTATGACCCGACTTGGGATATGGCCGCAGCAGTGGGAGGACGCGAGGCACACTATTGAAACCATGCCTAATCTGACACTGGTGGGAAATTGGACACACTTTGCTGTTTCGGACAATCTTGCCGATGGATTCACAGAACAGCAAATTAATTCATTTTCCGTTATTGCAAATAAAAAAACCCACGTGCAAAACACCGCTGGCATACTAAACCAAACAGGATTTCCCACAAAATACGCACCCTCATGGGCACGAATTGGTGTTGGATTGTGGGGAATTGACCCTTGTGAACCCATGCAAGAACAGAAGTTGCTTCCCGTAATGAAGTTGGTGAGCAAAATCGCCCAAGTCAAGTATATTTCTCGCGGCACATCTGTTTCATATGGACGTACCTGGAAAGCCCCTTGCGATACCTGGGTGGCTACGGTCGCAGCTGGTTATGCGGATGGTTATATTCGCCACCTTAGCAATAGAGGATGGGTAGAAGTCAATGGAAAGCGATATCGGGTGATCGGAAAAATTTGTATGGATATGTTGATGATAGAAGTGGGGCCTACCAAAACGGTGGCATATGGAGACGAAGTGGTTTTATGGGGAAGTGAAACGTTGGGCGCCGCCGAAGTGGCATCTTGGGGTGAGACCATCCCTTACACCTTGGTGACAGGTGTTTCTCACCGTGTGCCAAGGGAATATCTTGATGAATAAAATTGGCAAGCGCCTTATCAAGTGTTATATTTGCGAATCCTTTAACCCAGTTAACAATGATGATGCGTCTAAGCGTTCTTTTTTTACTCATCTGGTGTTTTTCACCTTATACAAAAGCCCAGTTTTCGGCTAATTGGAGCCCCAGAGCGGATTTAAATGCAGGTCTTCCGGCTTCCATTCGTGTTTTTGAAGACAAGGCCATACCTGCGTATTATGTACAGATTGACCTCGCGGATACCAGCAGTTATGTAATAAAGAGTTTGATCTCCTCAGTAGGTACCGAGACGGTTTCTTCCTTTGCTGCTGCTAACAAGGGTTATGCCACCATCAACGGGGGCTTTTTTGGAGGGACCTCGTCCTTTAGTCTAGTTGCGCAAAACGGGAAAGTACTTGTTCCAAATATCAAACAACTTACCCGAAGTGGTACGCCATACTTCCCAACACGTGCCGCTTTTGGCATCATGACCGACAAAAAACCGGATATTGCTTGGACCTATGAGGTAAATGGGACTGTTTACGGCTATTCCGCCCCTTCGCCCAATAAGCAAGGTGTGCCTCAGGCACAACCAACCGAAATATTTCCGGAGGGGGGTAGTGTTTGGAAGGTATTTGAAGGCATTGGGGGAGGACCTGTCTTGGTGGAAAAAAGTGCCCAAAAAGTTACTTGGGAAGAAGAAGTTTTTTTTGGTTCGGGAGTAGAGTCCAATATCCAAGATCCGCGATCAGCAATTGGTTACACTACAGACAATAAACTTATCCTTATGGTAGTGGATGGACGCGGTTCTGGTAGGGGGGCTACGTTGCCAGAAATGGCCAAGTTGATGCTGGATTTGGGGGCGGTGGAGGCCATGAACCTTGATGGTGGCGGCTCTTCTACATTGGCGATTGGGACTACTGTAATCAATAAACCAAGCGACGGATCCGAGCGAAAAGTACCAACCGTGCTTTCCATTATGCCTAAACCCAAACCACCTGCACCTTCTGCCGACACGTTTATTGATACCGGGGATACGTGTTGCTACAAAGAAAGAGGTGCCAATGGTTGGTTCGAAAGTGCCAATACGCCTTTTCATGGAACCACAAAAGCAAGATTGAACGAAACAGGGACGGGAGGAGACAAAGCCACTTTTTATCTTAAAACCATCCCACAGGAAGGAGATTATGACTTGTTTGCATGGTGGATCCCCTCGTTTAATCGTGCCAAAGATACGCCCTTTACCATCTATCAAAAAGGAATAGCAACAACGGTAAAAGTAGATCAGTCCGTTCCTACCACTGCGGGCTTATGGAATAAATTGGGTACATTTAAACTTGCCTCAACTGATTCGGTCGTGGTGACCGATAATGCCAAAGGAGATGGTGCGCCGATCTATGTGGTGACGGATGCCCTCAAACTTACCCTGAAAAATACAGTCCCCATTAATCAAGAGCCTGTGCCAACCACAATCAGTACGCTATCCGTGTTTCCGAACCCGGCGCGTGGACGGTTCTGGGCCGAAGTCGTAACTTCCAAACCAGAATGGGTTACTTTTGAAATATTTGACGTCTTAGGTCGTAGATTGCTTTCTGAAAGAAAGAACATCAACGGTACTGAACGACAGGCTTTTGGTTTATCGGACAAAGCGAATGGCCTTTATTATCTACGTACAACCATTGGAGAAAGGGCGCTAACACGTTCCATTATATTGAATCAATAAGAATGAAATGTGTTGTTTTTGTGAAGACACATAAACGTCTTCACAATATTTGTATCTTGTCTTCATAATTCTATTTTGTTTCTTTAATTCATCAGGTCCCTTAAAGCCTGCTAAATAAAACGTTTATGGTTAAAACAACCAATACATCACATCTCACTATTCTGGTCGTGGATGACGAGGAAGATGTGAACGACGTCATAACCCTTTTTCTGTCTCAGGAAGGTTATAATGTAATCAATGCTTTTGATGGAGAAGAAGCCATAGCCAAAGCCACCAGTGAGGTTGATCTGATTGTTTTGGATATTATGTTGCCTAAAATTGATGGCTTCGAAGTGTGTCGTCGCCTCCGTTCGCGCGTAGAAACGGAAATGATTCCTATCATATTTCTGAGTGCAAAAGGCGAAGAAGAAGACCATGTACGTGGTCTTATGCTTGGTGCAGATGTTTATTTGACCAAGCCTGTATCTCCACAAGTATTGGTCGCCAATGTCAAAGCGGTTATTCGACGAGCTGGTGTTGAAGAGAGTCGTACCCTTACCGTGAAAGACCTCACCATCTTCGAGGAAGAATACCGCGCAGAATACCATGGCAAAGATTTAGGCCTCACGCTCACCGAATTTGAATTGCTGATGTATTTAGTACGTCACCCACGCAAAGCCTTTACGCGCATCCAATTACTTGATACCATTTGGAAAGATGCCATGATGGTCACGGAAAGAACCGTAGATGCCCATATCAAAAACCTACGTGAAAAACTGGGTACTTTCTCTAAATACATTCAAACCGTTCGTGGGGTTGGATATCGTTTTGTCGAAGAGGAAGTAGGTGAAGACGATGCTCCATTCGAAAGGAAATGATCCTTTAAAAGAGACCTCCTTCGATACACCTAATCGGTCTGTGTTACTGGCTTGGCTGACAAAATTTACTTTTTTGCGTCGAGCCAGTACACAATCATGGTTGGTCGCAACCAATCTTTTATTCCTCATTGCGATATCTTTTTCAATAGCGCTATTTATTCATTTCTATAGCACTCCTCGACTTAGGCAAATTGAAATCACCGAGACCGAAAGACAAGCAGCATACTTAAAAAATATGCTCACAACTGCTCGCACCGTAGCAGACGTTCAAACACAATTGGATATGGTTTCAAGTATTTCGGGTGTCCAAACTTTGATCGAATTATCGAATGGACTTGTAATTCGTTCGCACAATTTTCAGGTACTTCCAAAAGGAGCCTCCATAAACCATAAAATACTTTTCCCTCAATTAAGTGGGTATCCTAATGGAAATCTGAAGGTATATTATGGTCACTCACTCTTTTTTTATGAGGTTAATCGAAACGGGAATTATATCCTGCTTTTTGCTATTCTTATTTCTATTACGCTCGTTTGGATGGCTAGTTGGCTGGCGTCTCATAAAATAACGCAGCCCTTACAGAAAATTATCCTGACCGCACGTAAGATTAATGCAGGACATCTGGATGAAGAGATCAAAATTGATACACAGGCAGCCGAAATTCAGGATTTAGCCGAAAGTCTAAACTTGATGTCCCGACGCTTCCGTCTAGATATTCTCGAACTAAAGCGCTTAACACGCTTCCAAAATGAGTTCATTGGAAATGTGAGCCACGAGGTCCGCAACCCTATTTTTTCTATTGGTGGTTATTTAGAAGCACTCGCGTCTGACAACCTGACGCCCAAAATGCGCCAAATGTATGTGGGGAAAGGATTAAATAATGTTCAACGTTTAAATAGCTTATTCTCGGATTTGCTCGAAATTGCACGTTTGGAATATCGCGAAGAGACCATTAAGCCAAGTCAATTTGATTTGAAGTCTCTTTTAGACGAAGTGGCGGATGAGTTAGACTATTTGGCAAAGGAAAAAACTTTAGATTTGGTGGTGGATAATGAACACCAGCAAGTGTTTGCAGACAGAAGCCGGATTAGGCAGGTATTGACGAACCTCATCCACAATGCTTTGAAATATACCGATCATGCCAATGGTACTGTGCGGGTACGTTATCGGCGGAATGGTGATAAGGTACGGGTCGAGGTTATGGATACAGGTAGGGGAATTCCAGAAGAGCATCTCGATCGCATTTTTGAACGGTTTTATCGGGTAGATGCCGCTCGGTCTAGAGCAATGGGAGGTACCGGGCTTGGATTGAGCATTGTTAAACAAATATTAAATGCACATGGCGAAAACATCCATGTCGAAAGTACGGAGGGTAGGGGTTCTCGCTTTTGGTTTGAATTACCCATTTCTGCGTCTGCTTTGTCTTCAAATTCAAGTTGACCAATTTCCAAGAAGGGCGTTTTTTTGTATATTGTCTTTATAGCCCATACGTTCCCCTAAGCATTGAACTGACCCACCCAAAGGTCATATGGCCATTTGAGTGAAAAAGGAGCGTTTGGCACGCAGACAACCCTTATCATCGTTTCCCGATCTTTTGTCATGCTACAACCTCCTCAATTGGCTACGGATGTGTTGCCACCTTTGCAAGATTCAACCACTCTTTCAACAACAGGCCATTGTGTTGACCTGGTTGCGAATTGCTTTTCCATAACCGATTTTACGAAGGAGCAAGCCCTAAGGGCTTATGAGGTGATGTACACCTCTCGACGCCTCGATGAAAAAATGCTCATGCTACTGAAGCAGAATAAAGGCTTTTTTCATATCGGTGGTTCTGGGCACGAGGCCATACAAATGGCGCTCGGTATGCAAATGGAGATTGGTACAGATTGGGCACATGTCTATTATAGGGATTTGTGTCTCAGTCTTGCAATGGGCATTACCCCGCGAGAGGTTTTGTTACACCATTTGGCGAAAGCCGATGACCCATTCTCTGGTGGACGGCAAATGTCCGAGCATTTTTGTAGCAAAGCGTTAAATATAGTGGTTCCTTCGGCGGAAGTGGGTTCCCAGTTTCTACCTGCTGCTGGTCTTGCCCTTGCCTTAAAGCATCGTAAACAAAAAGGATTGGTGTATGTAGGTTGTGGTGATGGGGCCACTTCGCAGGGTGCTTTTTTCGAGGCTTTAAACTGGGCATCGAGGGATAAAGCCCCCGTGCTTTTTGTGGTTCAAGACAATGGGATTGCTATCTCGGTACCTGTAAAAGACCAAACTGCTGGTGGAAGTGCCTATAAACTTGCCGCAGGATTTGAAGGTCTTGCCCGAATTGAGGTGGACGGTACGGACTTGGCTAAGAGCTATGCTGCGGTATCTGCTGCCCGAAAACATATTTTGGACGGCAATGGTCCTGTAATGCTTGTGGCACAAACGGTCCGTTTGCTCCCTCATTCTTCCTCCGATAACCATGCAAAATATCGGCCTAAAACCATTCTGGAGGCCGAGAAAAAACGGGATCCGATGATCCAGCTTGAACTTCAGTTGATTGAAGCAGGTTTTGCTACCGAACAAGCGTTACATGATCTAAAAAAGCACATTCATAAAGAAATTGACCACGAAGCCCATTGGGCTGCAAAGCAGGCTGATCCTGACCCCAAAACCCTTCATCATCATGTGCTGTTTGATGGAGACTTGGGGCTAAAATATGAACAATCCAAGCCCTCCGGGCCTGATATTGTGGTGGTAGATGCCATTAACAATGCGTTGAAAGAGGAAATGACCCGTGATAAAAACGTCATTGTTTATGGGGAAGATGTGGCGGATGGAAAGGGCGGCGTCTTTACGGCTACCCGTGATTTATCAAAACTTTTCGGACATGACCGGTGCTTTAATTCGCCACTGGCCGAAAACTCAATCATTGGGACGGCGGTTGGGTTTAGTCTTTTAGGATACAAACCCGTTGTGGAAATTCAGTTTGCCGATTATGTATGGCCAGGTCTTCAGGCGATCCGCAATATGGTTTCTACCTTCCGCTGGCGGTCTAATAATATGTTTGAGTGTCCTATGGTTATCCGAATTCCAACCGGAGGCTATATTCACGGGGGGCTATGCCATTCTCAAAATATTGAAGCCTTCTTTGCACACATGCCAGGATTGGTAGTGGTGATGCCTTCCAATGCCGCTGACGCAAAAGGGCTATTAAAAACAGCCATTCGCTCCAAAGACCCTATTTTGTTCTTAGAACATAAATTCCTATACCGTCAACCAGTTGCCAAAACTCCTGAGCCTGATGAAAACTACTTAGTCCCCATTGGGAAAGCTAAATTGGTTCAGGAAGGGAGTGATCTAACAATTGTAACCTATGGCGCGTTGGTATATAAAGCGCTTGCTGTTTCGAGGGCGCTAGAGAAAAAAGGGGTCTCCACAGAGATTATTGATATCAGAACCATTATACCTTTTGATTCGGAAACAGTCATCCAGTCAGTTAAAAAAACCAACCGGGTCATGGTGCTGCACGAAGACCATGAGTTTATGGGTTTTGGGGCAGAAATAGCGGCACAGATTACGCAAAAAGCATTTCGTCATCTGGATGCGCCCGTAAAGCGGGTTGCAGGAACCTTTACTCCTTCGCCATTCTCCGATGTTCTAGAGCGTGCATCACTGCCACAAGATGCGGATATTTTGGCTGCAGCAAACGAACTATTATCTTTTTGACTACCATGACTATGAAAAAAGCCTTATGGCATTCGCTGTTTTTTGGCGCAACTTTTTTTCTGAATGTTGTGTCGCTATTTGGGCAAGCAGTATCGGTATTGGCTCCCACTCACTCTTTTGGTGAAATTCGTGAAGGAACCAAAGCACAACACATTTTTTCCTTTACCAATAAGGGACAAACCCCACTCACCATCCGAGATGTCCGTGCATCCTGTGGCTGTACCATACCCGAATGGACCAGAAAAGGCATTCCTGCGGATAGTTCTGGCCAGATTAAGGTGGTCTTTGATTCCACCGGAAGGCCAGGACCTTTTAGCAAATCGGTCGTAATGACCACTACTGACGGGGAAGAAGTGTTCTTTGGCATTTCGGGCCATGTACTTCCCGTTTCGTTACAAGACAAGCCTCGACAAGGTAGTTTTGCATTTGAACATGAGAAAATAGACCTTGGATTGATTAAGGAGTTAGAGGGGCTTGAAGTGTCGTTTTTGGTTCAAAATTTTGGTACTAAACCTATCAAAATTATAGGTGTCAGCTCAAACGGTATGCCAGTAAATGGAATATGGGAAGCCCAAGCCCTTTTTCCACAAGACCTGTCGCACATTCGGATCCGGCTTACACGTGCTATGGGGACGAGCCAAGGCCGATTGGAGATTCCCATTCTCGTGGAAACAAACGATCCCGATCAGCCCAAAAAATCCCTTCTCATTACTGCTGAACGAGAAGGGAATGGAAAATAGACGATGATAATAAGAATTATTTGATGCCAGCCAAATCTGGGTGTTCATCCACCAAATACTTTTCAAAGCTATTAGGAAAACCTTTTGCCGATAGTTCCGATTTGGCTGCAATAGCCTCTTCTTTGCGGCTATAACGCCCATACAAAACGCGGTACATGATAACGCCTTGGGCTGTCCGAATACTCCGTAAGGTGGCTTGTGGTCCCAATTTCGCTACCACTTTTTCAGAAGAAACTCGGTCTTTTGAAGCAGAAACCTGAATCGCCCATGCCTCGAAGTCTTTTGGAACACGTGATACATATTCGGGGACAGAAGAAAGCACATAGATACGGACGGGTACAACGCCTGGATTAATCATGTCAATTTCTACAGCTGCTCGATAGGAAAGGTCAATAACATTATTAGATCCTCGCATAAACGGCCCGCGGTCATTGATGCGGACGGTCACTTCTTTTTGGTTGTTCTGATTCACCACCCTGACCATGGTTCCCGTGGGTAAATAACGGTGTGCCGCTGTAAAAGCATTTGGATCGAATACCTCTCCTGCTGAAGTTAACCTTCCAGCATAGGCATGTGCATAATACGTAGCCCATCCGGCTGCAAAAGCATCCGCAACTGGAATAGGTGGGCGGCCACGTGTAAAAACGATTGCCTCAGACTCGGAGTTTTGTGGGGGTATTTGATATTCTTCAGTGTAACCACCTGAAAAGGAAGGGTTTGCACTCTTGGTTTGTGCAATGCCCTCTTCGTTAATGAAAACGAAGAGGGCCAAGGCATACAGAAATCGTTTGATCATGGTTGGATAATATTTGGGAAGTAATAGGTTAATCGAAGCCCCCGCAATTATTATTCCAAAACACCTCCAAACGATCTGGTAATAACGATAAATG
The DNA here is from genome assembly GCA_016788705.1 of Bacteroidetes Order II. bacterium. Classification (NCBI taxonomy): domain Bacteria; kingdom Pseudomonadati; phylum Bacteroidota; order unclassified Bacteroidota Order II.; species Bacteroidota Order II. bacterium. The sequence goes on along the minus strand of JAEUSQ010000018.1, from coordinate 174,953 downwards.
TGTTCATACCCCTGATAAAGCGGATGCAAGGTCTGCAATCAGGTCTTCAACATGTTCTATTCCCACCGATAATCGAATCAACGAGTCGTGTAATCCAGCTGCATGTCTGATTTCTGCCGGTATGGAAGCATGGGTCATGGTTGCAGGATGGTTTACCAGACTTTCCACCCCCCCTAAACTTTCCGCAAGTGTAAAAAGTCGCGTTGCAGACATGAATTTTATGGCATTTTCTAAGGAATTATTTTTAAGCATAAAACTTAGCATACCACCATAATTTTTCATTTGTTTTTTTGCTAATTCATGTCCTTCATGCGAGGGGAGTCCTGGATAATAAACCATACCAACATTGGGGTGGTCGCGTAAAAATGTCGCGATTTGAAGGGCATTTTGGCCATGTCTTTCCATTCGTACATGCAGCGTCTTGATCCCCCGTAATGTCAGGAAGCAATCCATAGGCCCGGGGACAGCACCTGCAGCTTTAACTTGAAACCGCAGACGCTCTATCCAAGTGGCATCACTGGTACAAATCGCTCCTCCGATTACATCTGAATGTCCTCCCAAATATTTTGTAGTAGAATGGAGTACCATGGTTGCACCCATTGCCAAAGGCTGTTGAAGGTAAGGCGAGGCAAATGTATTATCCACAACAACCGCTATCTCATTTTGAGTCCCTATGGAGGCGATGGCTTTTATGTCCAAAATCCGGATAAGCGGGTTCGTTGGTGTTTCTACCCATATAATGCGGGTTTTTGGTGTAAGAGCGGCTTCGATTTGAGAGATATCGCGCATATCTACAAAACTGAAAGAAAGACCAAATCGTTCGAAGGTTTGCGTAAACAGCCGATAGGTTCCGCCATATAAATCGCTCGTGGCAATGATGTGGTCGCCTGGCCTCAAGGAGCGCATAATGGCGTCGGTTGCTGCAACGCCCGAAGAAAAGGCAATGCCTGTGGAGGCCCCTTCTAATGCTGCCAAATTTTCCTCTAGTGCGGTGCGGGTGGGATTGTGAACGCGGGCATATTCATAGCCTTTGTGAACTCCGGGAGCCGCCTGAGCAAAGGTAGATGTCTGGTAGATAGGCGTCATTACCGCTCCCGTTGAAGGGTCGGGGTGCTGCCCTGCATGAATCGCAAGGGTTTCTACGTGGTATTTTTGCATGTTAAGTGAGGGGTATTGGGAAAAAAAAAGCCGGATCCGGAAAAGACCCAGCCTCATGAACTATAAAAACTCGGTCAGCAGCCTTAGTTGCCTGCACAGGTATATGCTTCCGTAGTTTTGGGGTCTTTGGTTCCCAATATCTGCGCATATATACTAAAAAGAGACTGACAGATTTGTTTGTTGTCCCGCTTTGCGGCAGTATTTTGGGCACGTACTTTTTCTAATAGCGGCATGGCTTTTCTGAAAAATCCATCCCGATCTGCTTTTAGCGTATTAAATTTTTGGGTTTCATCTGGCTTAAGCTCAACCATTAGTTTATTAACGGCTGCTGCTTTGTTGAAATATGCGATTCCAATATTATACACTGCGTTCTCATCCTCGGACTTCAATGCCAAAGCACGTTCCAAAATAGGCATTGCTTCATCGAAGCGGTCTAGTTGAAGCAAAAGGTTGCCCCAGCGAAGCAAGTTGTCAAAATCATTGGGATTTTTGCCATCTTGTGCTTTGTAACTAGCCAAGGCACGGTCTGCCTGACCGGACTTCCGGTAAGCATCGGTCAGCATGGTTGATATTTGCTCATTGGCCGGGAATTTTGCAGATGCGGCTTCCAGTACGCGTAAAGCATCAGTTGCACGGTCTTTTAGAAGGTACAAATAGATATTGCCTAATAGTACATAGGTGTCTTCTTTTGCTTTTCCAGACTTGATTGCTTGTTCATAAGGTGCCGCTGCCTCCTCATATTTTTCCATCTTATAATAGCTCCGGCCCAATAATTCAAACGCATAGGTGGAGTCTGGAAGAATGGTGGTCGCATTTTTGAAGTGTCCGGATGCTTTTTCGGTCATTCCAGCTTGGGAGCTATTGAAGGCATTTACCCCGTCGTTAATTTCAGAGGCCCAAGAAGACAAAGACACCCGTTGCAATTCGACCATTTGTTTGGGGTCCAGTTCACGGGCTTTTCCGATAGCAGTCGCCATTTCCGCATATTTGGAAGCACGTACTTTGGGGTCGTTGGATGCTTTTGCGATTTCGGCAAGGGCCATTGCTTTGTATTTCCAAGCCTCAGCATTATTGGCGTTCGTTTCGATTGCTTTTTCAAACTTGGTCAAGGCTGTTGCATAATCTTTGTTGTTCATATTAAGCTTTCCGCCTTCGACATTGGGGTCACTTGAACAACCAGCCCCCATTGTAAACAAACCCGCTACGATTAATACGAGCAGCAAGTATGGGTTGAGTCTTTTGTACATCTTCAACATGATTTTAAGGATAGGGAAAGGGGAACGTAATGTGCGTTCCGTTGTGGAATGATACAGAAGGTAACGATAAAAAGGAGATAGAACAACGTTCACAATTTAACTTATATCGGATTACCTTTAATCTTAAAAAACAATACACCTTATTACGATAAAAAAATGTAGGGGAATCACCGTTTTATGCAATCCTTCATTCATGTACCCAAAAACCATCCGTTTCCTATTCAAAACCTTCCGTACGGCGTTTTTACCCGCCATAGTACTGCACAACGACATGTTGGTGTCGCCATTGGTGACTGGATATTAGACCTTACCCAGTGTGAAAATTTAGGTCTTTTGCCCCAATTTGGAAAAGAACACCTCTTCCAGGAAGGTTGGCTAAATCCACTTATGACACAACCCCCGTCTGTATGGTCTGATGTAAGAAAATCTATCATGAAATTATTATCAATTGATGGGTCTATTTTAAGGGATAATGCTGTTCTAAGGGGGAACGTTCTCGTGGCACAATCGGCGGTAAACCTGCATTTAGGGGTCAAAATTGGCGATTATACCGATTTTTATGCCTCCATCCACCATGCAAGCAATGTAGGGAAAATATTCCGTGACAAAGACCAGCCTCTTTTCTTAAACTGGAAACATATGCCTATTGGCTATCACGGAAGAACAAGCAGTATTAGGAAATCCGGCGAGCCTTTATATCGCCCCAAAGGACAATTGCAAAACCCAATAACAGGGACGGTTGAATTCGGCCCTTGTTCACAATTGGATTTTGAACTGGAATTGGGAGCTTATATCGGATTTGGGAATGAACTTGGAGAGCCGATCTCGGTCAACGAAGCGGCTCGCTACATTTTTGGATTCACTTTGCTAAACGATTGGAGTGCACGGGACATCCAACGCTTTGAATACCAACCACTCGGACCATTTTTGGGGAAAAACTTTGCTACCTTCGTTTCCCCGTGGGTAGTTCCGATGGAAGCTTTGGAACCGTTTGTCGCTTTTTTTCCTAAACAGGTGGGATTGGCCCGATATTTAGACCAAGATTTATTACCCAAATGGGATGTAGCACTCGAAGTGTATTTACAGCCCCAAGAGGCGACGGATCCTGTTCTCATCAGTCAAACAAATGCAAAAGAATTGTATTGGACGTTTGATCAAATGATTGCCCATCACACCAGTAACGGCTGTAACCTTAGGCCAGGAGATTTGCTCGCCAGTGGCACCATCAGTGGCGAATCTATCGGCTCTTATGGAAGTATGTTGGAGTTGTCCTGGGGAGGAAAATTTCCTATATCCGTTGGAGCCGAAACCCGAACGTGGTTACATGACGGCGATACACTGACGCTACGTGCCTTTGCCCAGAACGATGTTTTTTGCATTGGTTTCGGAGACGTCGTTGGTACCATACTCCCACCAAAGTAAGTTTATACCCCCACCAATTTCTCTCAAAAAAATTTGGAGTAAAACATGCTTCAGAAAAGCGTGATGGTGGGCGCATTGCTCATAAGTAATTTCCTTGTTGTTTCAGCCCAATGTGCATTCTTGCAAAGGGTTCCACTCGAGGAGCGGATTCGGAGTGCTGCCTTCATTGTGGAAGGCCAAGTGATTAATAAAACTTCGTTCTGGGATGACCGGAAAGAAATGATATATACGGCTTATGAGGTTGCTGTTAGACAAATCCTCAAAGGGCTTCCTTCAACGGAAAAAGTTCTCTTGGTGACACAAGGAGGACAAGTAGACAATATAGGGGTGGATGTACACCCCTCTCCTGGTTTGGAAGTAGGAACTCTGGGCATTTATATGGCCCTCGTAACACCTCGAAGAGTTTTATCAAAGACCACGCCAAGTGACCAACCAACAGGTTATATTGGTCCTTTGGAGGTGATTCGTTATGACCCGACAGACCTTGTTCCGGCAGATCCCTTTAACCGATATGAATCGGCGCAAGAACTCTATAAAGGCATTGGTGAGATTACTGGGGAACGTGCCCAATGGATGAAAGAATTGCCAGCGTTTCGATTGCCCGTACTCCATAAACATGTCGCGACTCCCATTATTTCGGGCCTTTCACCCTCGACCATTGCTGGCGGGGCAGATCAACAATTGACCCTTACCGGGTCTAATTTTGGAACGTACAATGCCAGTAACTCGAAGGTGTACTTTAAAAATGTTGATGATGGCGGGGCAACCTACGTTGAAACGCCTTCCAGCCTCATCGTTTCTTGGAGCAATACCCAAATAGTGGTCAAAGTTCCGGCAAAAGCGGGGTCTGGAACGGTTCGGGTTCGAAACAATGATCCCACAACAGGTACATCGTCGGCAGTGGTTTATATCCCTTATGCACATGCCAACCATACACATGGTTACACGGGGAAAATCACCCGACGACGTCTGATAGACAACAATTCGCAAGGAGGGTACACCTTTTCATATAGTACCGCAACGGAAGGCAATGGCGTGAATTTTTACACCCATACAGCAAAATCTGCTTTTGAACGTGCCGCAAACACATGGAGAAACAATACCGGATTTAATGTCTTAAGTGGAGGAAGCTCAGCGCTGAATGTTAAAGCATTTGATGATGTCAGCCTGGTCCGATTTGATAACGACACAAACTTAATTGGATCCGGTATTCTGGGAACAGCAAGTTCTTGGTATTCAGATTTCCCGCCGCTACCGGGGGATACCTATGATATTTCGGTGGTGCTGGAATTGGATATTGTTTTTAGAAGAAGTGGAACAGGGGGCATAACATGGAATTTTGGACCCGGGGCAACCCCGGGATCTCCTACGCAATATGATTTTGAATCGGTTGCTTTACATGAATTAGGTCATACGCACCAACTCAATCATGTCATTAATTTAGCCCAACCAAGTATGTCTCCCCAAGATATGGGTGGCAATCGTCTCCAAACCCCAAATATGGTGACCTCCGTCATGTATTATAGTATCTTAAACAATACAGACTTAAGGACACTGTATGCTGGAGATATAGGAGGAGGGGAAGCTATGATGGACATCTGCACACCTGATTTTGAAGCAGAGTCTGGAGAAACCTGTATGGCGCCCGCCAATTTGCCGATCTCGATGGTCAGTTTTGATGCCAGTATTCAGGAAAAACAGATACAATTAAGCTGGGTAACCATTAGCGAACTACAAAATTATGGTTTTGATGTTGAACACAAAGAAGGAAATAATCCGGATACGCCGTTTAAGGTTATTGGTTTTGTGGAAGGCAGTGGTACAACGGTAGAACAAAAGAACTATCAATTTAATACCACAGGTTTGTTACCCGGCCTACATACTTTCCGGCTTAAGCAACGAGACCTTGGGTTTGGGTTTTCTTACAGCCCACCCATCGAAATTATTCTACCAGGCCAAACGCCATTTGCGGTAACAGGTTTATATCCCAATCCTTTCACTACGCAAGCAACCTTCCGAATGTCTGTACAAAAAGAACAAAACGTCCATATCTCCGTTTTTGACCTATTGGGGCGGAAAATGGCGGACTTATACCGAGACAAGATGTTGGAAAACGAAATCCAGTCGTTTACGATAGATGCTGGCTCGCTGCCTTCTGGTGTTTACTTAATCCGGGTAGCTGGCGAAAGTTTTGGGCATACATTTAAAGCCGTATTGAAGAAATGATTGGTTTGGGATACAGTTGGTCATAAGAAGGTTTATGTCGGAAGGCTTCTTTCAGTTGGGAGAAGCCTTTTTCGGAAACTGTATCTAATAATGGGAAAAACAGATCGGCTTTTTTGGTTAGTGCTTTTGTTTGCACTTCAGCCCGTTTTCGGACAAGTTTCTGTTACCGATACGTTGTGGGTGGAGAAAGGCCTGCAATTCCGTCTAAAGCCTTTTATACAAAAAGAAACCTTTCAGCTATCGCTGGGGCAAGCGGTATTGGACTCAACGTGGTATGAACTCAATTTAAAGACTGGGTGGCTAAAACTGGTGAAAAAACCAACCTCAAACCAAGGCCAGCCATTAATTGCCCGATACCATGCCTTTCCATTAGACATTCCTATCCTCTATTTCCGTTATCTGCCCCCAGCATTCAAGCCCGATACAACCTTGCTCAGGGATGTAACAGCATATCGTTCCCCGGTTCCGCGAAGCAATAATCCATTTGAAGGCAGTCCATTGCAAAGGAATGGCTCTATCACGCGGGGTATTGTGGCTGGAAATCGCCGCGATGTCACGATTGAATCCGGATTTAAGATGCAATTGAACGGCGAGATTGCACCCGGTGTTCAGCTCAATGCTAGTCTGACGGATGAGAATACGCCGATTCAGCCAGAAGGGACTACACAACGCATTAGTGATGTGGACCGAATAGTGATTGCACTCAAGAGTCGGTATGGGCTTTTGAACCTTGGAGATTTTGATTTGTCTATGACAAGGGCCGATTTTGCGCGAATAAACAGAAAGTTACAAGGCTTATCCGCACAAGTAAATTATTCACCTTCCACCGGGATATTGGGCGAACAATATGTACAACTTGCTGCGGCTACGTCTCGAGGCATTTATCACAGTTTATCTTTTAGTGGTCAGGAGGGTGTTCAAGGGCCATATCGGCTCTATGGGAAGCAAGGAGAGTCGTTTATTATCGTCATTGCAGGGTCTGAACGGGTTTTTTTAGATGGTAAAATATTAGAGCGTGGATCAACCTTGGATTATATCATTGATTATGCGGCGGGGGAAATTATGTTCACTTCAAAGATTTTAATGACTTCTGTAAAAAGGGTGGTAGTAGAGTTTGAATATACCACCAATCGGTTTTCCCGAAGTTTGGTTGGTGCGGGTGCCGAGTCTGGCTTTTTGAAAGACCGTCATGCCCCTACAGGCCGTGTAAAGATTGGTATTCATGCTTTGCGGGAGGCCGATGCGGTTTCTTTTACCGAGGAACTTAATGTTTCGGAATTAGAATTGGAAGTCCTTAAAAATGCCGGCGACGACCCGGCAGCGGCGGCGGTTTCTGGCGCTTCATTGGTTCCCTACGACCCGCTTGCCGGCTATACTTTCTATGTTAAACGGGATACGGTGGTGGCGGGCGTTGTTTTACCATTTTTCAGCGTGCTCAAAACCTTAGAAGAGGCCGGTGAGGTCTATCGTGTTCGGTTTACGTCGGTGGAACAGGGAAAGGGGGATTATATTCGTGTGGGGGAAGCCACCAATGGCCTCACCTACCGGTTTGTTGGGCCGGGAAAAGGAAATTACGTCTCTATGCGGTTGTTGCCGAGGCCGCAGGAAAAAGCATTGGTGGCGGTTAGGGGCCAGATAATGGTGGTACCTGGATTGACCATGATGGCGGAGTGGGCACAGTCTAAACAAGATTTAAATCGTTTATCGCAAATAAATGATGAAGACAATAGCAGCCAGGCTGCACAGTTTGGTGTTCGCCTTAAACCATTAAAACTTGCAAAATGGGCCATTTCGGGTCAAGGTCATTATCGCTATACTGGAGCAACCTTTGAAGCCTTTGACCGCATACAGCGGGTGGAGTTTGCCAGGTATTGGAACCTCGGAGAATCTACGGGTGGCATTGGGTCGGGCTTTAAAGGTTTTGCGGAAAATAACCAAGAAGTGGAGGTGGGGATTGACTATGGAGCGCATCACCGTCTGGCACTTTCAGCAGGTTCTATCCATTTTTCGGATATATTCCGAGCAGGGCGGGTGTCTGGGCACATACATATGGCCCAACCCGGATTACCTGATGTCGTGTATATGATCGAACAGATCAACAGCCAAATGCTTCAAAATGGCCTTAGTGTAGATTCTGGATGGCTCCGTCAGAAAGGGCTTGTCAAAATGTCTCCTCGAAAATCGTCTTTGACTCCCTCCATTGCCTTCGAAGGCGAGCATAAAACTCTTATTACCGAAGCGTTCTTACAGAAAGGGTCTTTTTCATTTTATGACCTCCAGCCTGCGATTGGCTTTGGGAACAAGCGATTATCGGGCACGATCGGTATGGAAATCCGTCATGAAAAAAAAGTATTTGAGGCATCCATGTTGCCCGAACACAAGGCCCTCACAGGAAAAGCATCTGCCCAGTTTAATCCAGTGAATTGGCTTAGTGGCGAAACAATATTGGGGTTTCGTCAAAAAAAATATTCAGAATGGGCCAAAGCGGCGGAATCCTCTCAAAACGCTTCTTCGCTTCTTCTAAAAGGGAATATACGAGTTTCGCCATTTAAACGTGCATTCGAGGTGCAAGGATTCTACGAGGCAAATACAGAAAAATCTCCTATTTTACAAGAGATCTTCCGGGAGGTTCTCCCAGGCCAAGGCGCATATGTTTGGACAGATGTAAATAAAGATGGCTTGAGGCAGGTTGATGAATTCTTGCCAGCGGTCTCGGAAATTGAGGGAAATTATACCCGCTTATTAGTCCCTTCCGATGAATTAAAACCCGTAGCAAATGTAGAGGCACGTTTGCGCCTTGTCCTCGTCCCGCAACGCATTTTGGTTGCCCAGAACCATTGGCTTTATCGGCTGGTACGTGCAATCGAAACACAAAGCGTTGCAGATATGGTAGAAAAAACAGAAGAAACCGATTTGGGTAGGGTATATCGTTTGGCTCCAGCCGTTCTTCGCAATCCAGACAAAACCATTAATGGCCGATTACGGTTTTCGCAAGATGTACACTTTTGGAGGAATCATCCCACTTTTGGAGGAACCCTTCAATTCCTGAAGATGTCTGGCCTTTCGCGACTTGCCGCCGGGTTAGAAAACCGGATACAAGAACGATGGAATGCAGAAGCACGGTATAGCCCTCATAAAAACTGGAAATTCCGCATTACAGGAACCATAGAGCAGAACAGGCAAGAAAGTAAAACCTTTGTTAGCCGGAATTATGACATCAGGTCACGCATTTGGCATATGGAAACACAGTTTCAACCCTATCCGACTCAATTATTGACGATAGGCTTCACAAACGCAAGTAAAAGCGATCAGTTTTCTGATACTCCTAAAAATGCAGCAATTTTGCGTTTTCCGTTGGCTATTCGTTTGGCGAAAGCGGGCAAACTGCAGTGGAATGGCCAGATTGAATTTTCGAATATTCGCCTGAATGGGTCAGCCGAAGGGCTTGCGGGCTATGAATTGACAGATGGTCGTGGCGCCGGACGGAATTGGCTTTGGGGTTCCAGTTTACAATACAATGTGTCTCGTTTGCTTCGGGCATCGGTCTATTATGATGGCAGAACGGCCAGCGATGCGCCGACACTCCATAATGTACGGGCCCAGATAAATGCAACATTTTAATGCTTATCTATTACGTATCCATTGCCATATTTCGCTTTCTTCTGGATCGTGCAGTGGTTGTATAAATTCACCCCCACGCTTTTTTAAGACCCGAACCGAAGCATTTTCTTCCGCCAGTGTATGAGCCATGATCTTGTTCACTTCTTTGTAGGAGAAGGCATGTTGAATCAAGGCATCGGCAAACTCGGTTGCCATCCCCAAATTACGGTAAGCGGGAACCACTTCATCCCCAATTTCCTCGATGCATTCGTTACTGGGAGCGCCTTTAAATCCACCATTCACAACCAAAGACTTTTCGGTACGGTGGACAGCCATCCTAAGGCTTCTTGTGGATGTTTTACAAGTCTGTCATGGATAAAAAACAGGGGTTCTGCTCCAAATTCGGTCCAGTTTTAAGGGACATCGGCTGCAATCTTACGGGTAAGATGCGCATGACCTTGTTGTGCGGCTTCTATCACCCCAATGTCGCACGGAAAGATATTAAGTCGCGGGGTTAGGATGTGGCGCATAAGGTTAGGTGGAATGAAGTGCAGATAAAAATGTAATTTGGGCCAAATGGTGGTCATCGTGTTCGGCCACAAAATAAGCTAGATCAATAATGCGCATTGGCGTACCTAGTCTGGGGTGCCGTGCGGTTTTGTTGAGAGCTGGCGCTGTGCAATTCTGAAGCCAATCGGTCATTTTGTATCGTTCTTGGGCAAAGTCCTCACTTAATTCGAGGATGCTGATTCCAGAAAGATCGGCTTCATGGGTTGCCCGATTGGATAAATCCGCCGAGATCAGATATTCTTCTCCATGTGCAATTTGTTGTAGGCGTGTGAACCAGAGGGTTTCTAATAACATTAAATGCGCCACTTCTTGCTTGATACTCCATCCACCAACAAAGGGGTTTTTATCAACATCTTTCAAACGCTTTACTTTATCGTTCAATCGGATAGGGGTTCCATCCAAGCGTTCAATAACCCCCGGAAGCAGGCCATTGTCTTGAATAGGGCTGAATATACGATCGAACCAATTGGTTTTTTTAAGCATCTTTTTTATGATAAATACGATTTAAGATTTTGAAATGATAGGAATTAAAACAAAAGCCGCCTCGTGATAAAGGAAGCGGCTTTTGCTTAGTAATGAACAGGCATTAGAACCGAACGTTCAGGTTGGCTTGTAAGGTGGTGCCGTTAAATCCGAACTGGTTCACTTCCCACGGATACTTAAAGCGTCCGCCAAGATCGGTGACCACATCTCCTTTGTTGTCAATGGTATCTGGATACACATTTAACAAGTTGGCAATGGTAACACCCAATCCCACTTTTTTGGAGAAGCGATAATTGGCGACCAGGTCTGTAATCACTTTTGCACCAAAGGTTTGGTCTTTCTTAGGATCACTATCATGCTGCCAAGTGACTTCACCAAAACGGGTATTGTTTAAAGAAATGGTGGCTTTGTTGAGCGTATAGTCCAATGCCAAGGTAAATTTGTCCCGTGGGCGTGCCGAAGTAATACGGGCTTGTTCTTTACGGTTAAACAAAACCGCTCCAGATTGTTTGATGGCGGCTGGGGTTTCTGGTTCTCCCTCCAAAACCGTTTTGTTGACGTTTCCGGAAAGGGTGACATCCAAATATCCACTACCTACTCCCAAACCTGCATAACTAACAACAGCATCTACCCCTGATGTTTTGGTATTTAAGGCATTGATAAAGAACTTAATAGACGTAACATCATACGTTTTAAGCACTTTTCCTACAGGGGAGTTGGGATCACTTGAGTTAATTTCTCCAGAGAATAAGACACGGTCGTTTACGACAATGTTGTAATAGTCAAAAGTAGCCGTCAAGCCTGTTATAGGTTTTAGGGCCACCCCAGCGGTAATGTTAAAGGCTTCTTCTTGTTTGAGTTTTGGTACACCCAAAGCACGGAGAACCGGACTGGTATTGGCAAAGGTTCCTTGATTGGAAACAGTACCTCCAGAGACGAGGGTTTGAATGTTGCGGGTATGAATTTGGTGCAAGGAGGGCGCACGGAAACCCGTACTGGCCGAGGCACGAATGACCATTTTATCATCAAATAACTTATACCGTGTCTGGGCTTTCCAGTTAATTGTATTGCCAAAGTCTGTGTAATGCTCATAACGGAGCGCACCGCCAATTAAGAAGTCTTTTGTCACATCTGCGGTTGCATCGGCATAAAAACCAATATTATAACGACGGGCGTTTACTGCATCGGCAGGCTTAAGCCCAGGGAAAGATATGGTTCCCCCGCCGACGTAAGATTCCAATTGTCCTTCACGAGCGATGAAGTTTTCCAAACGGAATTCCGAACCAAACGAGAGGTTTATTTTGCCAATGCTACGGGATACATCCAAATTATTGACGATATGGCTAAAAGCATTGCCACCCGTATTAAAAGAAGTAGGACTACTCGCGCCAAGGTCGTCGTTTTTACTGTTATTGACGGTATAATCTGCTTTGTTACTGCCCATGCTGGAACTTAAATCATAGCTCCATTCTGCTTTTTTGCCCCGTACCCCCATCACCAAGGTGTTATCCAAAATGTCTGTTTCGAAGCTTGGTTGGAAGCCTTCATAAGTGGTTCCGGCAGTATGCAATAAATTAAACGGATCACTTTTCCAATAGGGCGGGCGATACAAGGCATAGCTGGTGCCTTTGCGGAGAATGGTTCCTCCCATTGCATAGACTTCTGCTTCCCCTACGGGTAGCGTCGCATTAAAAAATATGTTGCTGGAGGTCATATTGGGTTGGCCTACCCGCATCCCAAGATCAGGGTGTTTCGATAGCCACGATCCAAACGTTGGGTCATTGGCGGGTACACCAAAAAGGTCATCTTTTCCAGGGGTTCCGGCACGATTGGTTTCTTGTTGGTCCGAAAATCCGGTCGTAAAGTTTACAAACCCTTTGGTTCCGATCCGGAAACCTGTATTGGCGGAAAAACCAGCCGTAAGGCCATCTCCTTCGGTGGTCATACCCGAAAAGAAATTAAGATCCGTATATTCCACTTCGTCGTTTAGGATAATGTTAACCACCCCAGCGATGGCATCGGAACCATATTGCGCCGAAGCTCCGTCACGGAGGATTTCAACACGTTTGATGGCCGCAGATGGAATACTCTTCATGTCCACGCCCACTTCTCCTTTTCCAGGCGTATCATTTAGATAGAGCAAAGCAGAAGGATTTTTTCGCTTACCATTGACCAAGACCAAGGTACGGGAGGGGCCTAAGCCGCGAAGATCTGCCGGATCAAAATGTGCCGTTGCATCCGAAATGGTTTGTTGGGTGGAATTGTACGCTGGAACTTTGTACATTAATTGCTTGTCGAACTGCAACTGTCCGGAATTCATCAAGTCCTGTGCCCGAATATTGTCTATGGGCGCAGGGGAGTCGGTTTGGGTTCGTGGAAAAAAACGACTCCCGACAATGATAAGTTCGTCGGATTGATTTACCGTTTCCGAAAGCCTAACGTTCAGGGGCTGCTCGTCGTTGACCGTAACGTCTTTGGTCTCGTAGCCCACAAAACGGAATTGTAGGGTTACGGGCAATTTAGAAACCTTTAGCGAGAACTTGCCTGAAGTACTGGTTGTGGTTCCACCGGTTGTTCCAAGAACCAGAATATTGACGCCGGGTAGAGGGGTTCCGGAGTCCGCATCGGTTACTTGACCAGACAGATTTACCTGTGCAGAGGCGGTCGCAAAGCCTGCAAAAAGGCAAACCAGTATGAGTCCTATACGGTTTAGCATAAATGTTTGGAGTTTGGGAGGTTATGGTTAAATTGCAAGGTAGCGGATAGTACGACATTGCCCCGTCATAAATCAAGATGATGAATGTCTTGATTTGCCTGTTTTTTTATTTTCCATATATAAAACTGTCCGTATTTACAAGAAACCAAAGTCCAATTTGATTTTCTGTTAGAAATAGGAGGTCCAAAATGAAACATGCAAAAAAACAGATGTTACATTTCTTATGGGTATTGATGGTTCTATTTATCCACCCAAGCCTTTTTTCCCAACAAACCGGTTCGCTTCTGCTGCATAATGCACGCATTTATACCGTAAATACCAAACAACCCGAAACGGAAGCGATGTTGATTCGTGGCGGCAAAGTGGTTGTCGTTGGGAAATCGGCGGATCTTATCCATCGGTTCCCCAAAATAAAACGGGTGGATGCAAAAGGGAAAACCGTTATTCCTGGTCTTATTGATGCACATGCACATCTAATGGGGCTTGGCGAAAGCCTGATGTCAGCAAATTTGGTTGCTACTCAATCAAAATCAGAAATCATTCAACGGCTACAGGCATTTGCAGCACAACAAACGGAAGGGGAGTGGATTCTCGGCAGGGGATGGGACCAAAACGACTGGCCGGACAAGCAATTCCCAACGGCACAAGATTTGGATGAGGCTTTTCCCAATCGTCCTGTTTGGTTGGTACGAATTGATGGTCATGCAGGTTGGACGAATACCGCAGCGTTGCGCCGCTTGGCAGAGGATCCCGCCAAACTGCTTGAACCGGAGGGGGGTAAAATATACCGTGATCAAAAAGGAGGACCAACGGGCATATTTATTGATAATGCAATGGCGTTGGTGGAGAGGCGCATCCCACAACCCACCGAAGCCATGTTGAACCGCGCCCTGCAAATGGCCATTCAGAACTGTATTTCGCTGGGGCTAACGGGGATCCATGATGCCGGAACTTCTGTCGAGACACTCAATCGGTATAAAAAAGCCATTGACCGGAATCAATTTGATTTAAGGGTCTATGCAATGGCCGATGGCCCACTTGCGGCTTTTGAGTTCCTCCTCCGAAAGGGAGCGGTCATGAATTATGGGCATAAACTAACCATGCGTTCGGTGAAAATGTACATGGATGGCGCTTTGGGAAGCCGAGGTGCTGCCATGTTAACCGATTATAGTGATGATGCCGGAAATCGTGGGCTTTTGCTTACACAGGAAAACTACTTTAGGGAAGTCGTCGAGAAGGCGGTGCGGGCTGGTATTCAGGTAAATACCCATGCAATCGGAGACCGCGCCAACCGTATTGTTTTGGAGGTGTATGAGGCCATTCAAAAACAATACCCTAGGAAAGAATGGCGTAACCGTGTGGAACACGCGCAAATTGTTGCATTATCCGATATTCCGCGTTTTTCAAAAAATGGGATCATTGCTTCCATGCAGCCCACCCATGCTACCAGTGATATGCCCTGGGCACAAGATCGTGTGGGCCCAGAACGGATCCAAGGAGGGTACGTATGGCAAGCACTTTTAAAATCCAAAGCCAAACTTGCATTAGGTTCAGACTTTCCTGTTGAATTGGTGAATCCTATGCTTGGCTTTTATGCCGCCATAACCCGACAAGACGCCGAGGGCAACCCCTTACAAGGGTGGTTTCCGGATCAAAAACTCAGCCGAATGGAAGCCTTACGCGGGTTTACCTTGGATGCGGCTTATGCTGCTTTTCAGGAAAACGTGTTGGGGTCGTTGGAAGCGGGTAAATGGGCGGATTTTGTGATTCTGGATCGCGACATCATGACGGTCTCTCCCAAAGAAGTCTTGGAAACCAAAGTCTTGGAAACGTGGATTGCCGGCAGAAGGGTCTATGCAGCCAAATAAAAACATTTCCCAAAAGAGCATTAAGATGAAAATGACCTTCTTTTTGTGGGTTTTGATGTGTACAATACCTTGGGTAACATCGCAGCCGCTACAATTTCGCGGTGCTACCCAAACACAACGGATGGAACAAGAGCGTATTTTACGGGACGAAGCCATCCGAAAAACATTTATAGGCACATTAACCTCGGAAACCGCACCGGACTGGGAAACCGCATTTTGGGCCATGGAACTGATGCAAGTGAAAGATTCTTTTGCACTTGGGTCTGTGCGACGTGCTTTTGCTGTTTTCTGGGAACAATCCCCCTCTTTTCAACGGGCCTGGATGGAAGTGGTTTTTACGTTATTCCATTTTCAGTTTAAAAAGGAAATGGAAGAAGTGGCGAGAAAATCAGAACACCCTAAATTGTTTGCAATGGCCGTTCTTTATCTGGTACGAATAAATCCGGAGTTGGGGCAGCATTACCTTTCAATTACAAAAAACAGGTACAAAAACGCAGCGGAAAACCCCATATTAAACATGTTGTTGTATCAATTGGCGGGAAAGACTAAGCCCATTTCAACACCGGAGAAAGAGTGGGGGAAGCTGCTTTCTCACCCATTTTTGGCGGGTGAGACCATCATTTTTAGTTTTCAACGATACAACCGAGATTACCCCGGAAGAACCATCATCCGAAAAGCGGATGGATCATTTGTCAGAGATAGTGTAGGTTCGTTGTTTAGTATTCCACATCTTGCCAGAGCGGTCACAAATTTACCCGGCTACCTGACGAATGGAAATTCACCGCAGGGCATTTTACGTTGGGAGGGCATCTCGAATACAGAAAATTCCTTCATTGGCCCCTCTGAAGTGTTGCCTTTGTATTTGCCTTTTGAGATTGCCGAAAACCGATTCTTGCCCTTAAAACAGGATACTACCAAGAGCCTTGCTTTACACGACTATTTGTCTCTTTGGCCTGATTCATGGCGCAATCGCCCAGCCATCACCGAAGCTTATTGGGCAGGGAAAGCCGGACGATTTGAAATATGGGCACATGGAACCACCATCAATCCTGAATTTTACCCCAATACCCCTTTCTATCCCAATACCCCTTCTTTGGGCTGTTTAACCGCTTCTGAATTATGGTCTCCTGAAACTGGTAAATTGGCAAGGAGTGACCAGAGGCCATTTGTTCAACAACTTAAAAAATTAGGCACTAGCACAGGTTTTTTTGTTCTCGTTGAAGTGGATGACCAACAAAAACCCATGGATGAAAAGGAAATAAACAAATGGGTTCAACTGGCCGAGAAATACCTCAAGCCTTGAACGGCCATTATTTGAAAAACAAGACATCGTTGGGGCGGATACTGCCACGGTCAACAACTAAACGTTGCATCGAAATATAGTTAGGGTCAGACACCGAGGCCGATGCAGGAATTTGCGAGGAAACGTCTTGAAACCGATTTTGAACATATTGACTCAGTTCTAAAGCCGTAATAATATTGTCTCGGTTTAAATCCGCACGAGCTTCTTTTACCCCTTCGGCAAATAAATAGGAGAGGTAGCCTCCAGCCCGGAATTGAGAAGCTACATTGGATTCTAAGTCTTCTTCCGAAGAGAAAAGCCCCATTCTGTTAGGACGCGATATGATGTCTTTTGCGAATCCACCGCTAAAACAGGCATCAATAACGATAATTTGTGTTTTGGATGGAATCATACCCAATAAAACATCCAATTCATCGTCCAATACCGTTCCGTCATATAGCTCCAGTGTTTCATCAAAGCCATCGGGATCTTGGGATTGAAAGGAATGGCGCTTTACGCGAAAACCATGACCAGAAAAAAATAAGATAAATACATCATTAGCCGTCATTTCCTTTGAAAACTGATACATCGCTCGCTGGAAATTGGACTCTGTTGCCTGGCGATCGGTGAGAACTAAGCCATGAGAGGGTAACATACCAAGCCCGGTTAGCATCGCCTGACGTACCACGTGGGCATCTTGCGCTGTATAGGATAAATTGGGCGCACGGCCATTATAATCGCTAATTCCAATAAATAACCCAAAAACGCGCCCTGAGGAAGGGGGGGTGGATGCTACCCGGGTTTCTTGTTGCACAGAAGCAATACTCACTTCCGAACGAATCTGGTCACCCATTTTTTTTGTGAAAACAACAGAATAACCACCTGTTTTTCTTGGGAGATACGACGAAATCGTGACTTTGTATTCACCAGATTCCGGTAAGGAAAGGCGTAGTTGAGAATGGCTTTTCGAGCCTGCCGCATCGTCGTTGTCCACAAATCTTCCAGAGGGCGATGTTAGGGTGAGATAGGTATCAAACGCAGAAGAATAAAGGTCCAGCTGAATCTCTTCGCTGACTTCTCCGGTAAAGCGATAATAATCTGCAAAAGCACCATTTTGTAAGCGGCTATCAAGGTTGTTTAATACCCCTTGAAGGGCTTCTCCTGAACGAAGTTGATCCCATCCAGATTGTGCAAACACAACTTCTGTGGGACGTGTAATGGAAATCACTACAAGTAGTGCCAAAAACAACGAATGCAGACCGTTTTTATACATGGTATTTTCCTGTACTGATGAACAAAATCCGCTTATAATATGGCAGGCTGTCTTGCAGTCATGTTTCACTAATTCGACGATAGTATGCAAACCCTCGACGAAAACCTTTTTAGTTCCTTTGAACCTACCACAACCCAGGCGTGGGAAGCACAAATTTTGGCGGCACTGAAAGGGGCTGACTATGAAAAAAAACTTGTCACAACCACTTCAGACGGACTGAGGAGAAAACCTTTTTATAGGGCGGAAGATTTGCCCTCTTGGATGCACAATGGGGACGCTGGTTTAGTTAAAGGCAAAGGTCGTTCCAAAACGGCAAAAATTCGGCAAGATTTTTTCATTACAGACCCGATTAAGTCGAATACACAACTGCTGACTGCTTTAAAAGAAGACGTGGAAGAGATTGGTTTGTGGTTTCCAACTTCTCCTACGCCCGATGCCCTTGTGAAATTACTCGAAGGGGTATGGATTGATGCCTTGCCTTTGCATTTAGGGCTTTCAGAAACCATACCCTTAGAAACTGCCATAGAAACACTTGGATATGTACCAGAACAGTTGAAAGGCACGTGGCTGGGTAAGACCTTGGAAGACTTTCCATTCCCAAACCTGAAAACCGCAAAGTTGGACGGATTAACGGCCAGAGAACGAGGTGCTACCCCCGTTTTTGAACTGGCCATCCTAATTGGAGGCCTGAGCGACGCCTTGGCATCGCAGGTAGTACCAGAGAACCTATTTATTCATACAGGTATCGGATCGGATTATTTTTCCGAAATTGCCAAATTGCGGGCACTAATGCAGCTTGTTCCTATGCTGTTTGATGCGTATCAAGTTCCGGAGTTTGCGATTTCGGTAACAGCTTTCTCGCTAAAACGCAACAAAACCACCCGCGACCGCCATACAAACCTCTTGCGTATGACAACCGAGTGTATGTCGGCTATTTTTGGTGGTGTAGATGCGATTTCGCTTCCACGATTTGACTTCTTTGATCCAGAAGGAAGCGACTTGTCTTTACGCCTTTCCCGAAATATCCAACATATCCTGCGGCACGAATCGCACCTAAATCGGGTACAAGACCCCGCTGCCGGCTCCTATTATATCGAATGGCTCACTCATTCCTTGGCCGAAAAAGCGTGGGGCTTGTTTCAGGAAATGGAAGCAGGGGGCGGCTTGGCAAAATCAAGCGAAATGGTAGAAAACTGGATTCAAAAAGCAGACGAGTCGGAAAAATCTGCCACATCTTCCGGTAAACGGGTTCTTCTCGGAACCAATACTTTCCCGAATCTGATCGAAAAATGGCCTACTCAAGCGGCTGATTCCTATGCCTTGAGCGCAGATTTGGATGAACTCCGGAAAAAAGCCATCGAGGAAAACAAACGTCCAACGTGTACATTGATTCGGTTTGGGTCTTCTGCCATGGCAACGGCTCGGGGTGTTTTTGCTGGAAATATGGTAGGATGCGGCCCCTTTGAGGTGATCGAAAGCCCGTTGCTTGATGATAAAACAGCAGCCCTCGGATATGTGGCAAATGCACAAACCGATGTTGTAGTGCTTTGTAGTACAGATGAGCAATACGATGAATTGACGGTAGATGACCTGAACAACCTGAAATCAGCAACAAAACGGGTCATTATTGCAGGGAAAAGTGCCCAAGAAGCTCTATTCTTAGAACAAGGAATTGAGTTCCTCCGCATGGGACGAGGCGGAGTACCCGAGGGCCTTGTTCCGTCTGAGTCTGGTACAAAGTCTCTTAACTTGACGGCTGCCATTGCCCATTGGTATGCTTCCTGCTAACCCGAAAAAAAACAATAAAATGAGACCAGATTTCTCAAAAATAGCCTTAAAACCTTCTGCATTTACTTTTTCAGAGGCATATACGCCTATCGAAACGCCAGAACATATTTCCATCAAGCCAGCTTTTGGGCCTGAAGACCTCCAAAGCCTTCAACATTTAGAGTACGCTGCTGGGATACCACCGTTTTTGCGTGGGCCTTATGCCACCATGTACGTCAACCAACCATGGACGATTCGTCAGTATGCCGGATTTTCTACGGCAGAAGAATCGAATGCCTTTTACCGGAGGAACCTCGCCGCCGGACAAAAGGGGCTTTCCGTTGCATTTGACTTGGCCACACATCGAGGCTACGACTCAGACCACGAGCGTGTGGTGGGCGATGTGGGGAAGGCTGGCGTGGCCATAGATTCGGTGGAGGATATGAAAATCCTCTTCAATCAAATCCCTTTGGATAAAATCTCGGTGTCCATGACGATGAATGGTGCGGTTTTACCCGTGCTTGCTTTCTATATGGTGGCCGCTGAAGAACAAGGTGTTGCGAATGATCAACTCAGCGGAACCATCCAGAACGACATTCTAAAGGAGTTCATGGTACGGAATACTTTTATTTATCCGCCAGAAGCGTCTATTCATATTATTGGAGATATTTTCCGCTATACTTCGGCCAATATGCCTAAGTTTAATTCGATTTCTATTTCTGGTTACCATATGCAGGAAGCCGGAGCAACTGCCGATATCGAATTGGCTTATACCCTTGCCGACGGTTGGGAATACCTCCGGACGGGCATTAAGTCGGGCTTGAATATTGACGCTTTTGCCCCGCGCCTGTCTTTCTTCTGGGCGATTGGTATGGATCATTTCATGGAAATTGCTAAAATGCGGGCAGGGAGGATGCTCTGGGCAAAAATTGTCCAGACGTTTGGCCCTAAAAATCCAAAGTCGTTGGCCTTACGGACGCACTCGCAAACATCAGGCTGGAGCCTCACCGCCCAAGACCCATTTAATAATGTAGCGCGTACTTGCGTCGAAGCAATGGCCTCGGCAATGGGACATACTCAATCTCTTCACACCAATGCCTTAGACGAAGCCATTGCACTGCCCACTGATTTTTCTGCCCGAATTGCCAGAAACACACAGATTTTTTTACAATTAGAAACCGAAATTTGCAAAACAGTGGATCCTTGGGGTGGTTCTTATTATGTGGAATACCTGACCGATCAGTTAGCCAAAAAAGCGTGGTCTCTTATCCAAGAAGTAGAAGCATTGGGAGGCATGACAAAGGCCATTGAAGCTGGTATTCCGAAACTACGTATAGAGGAGGCTGCTGCAAGAAAACAAGCCCGGATTGATGCGGGGCTGGATGTGATTGTTGGGGTAAACCGATACCGCCAAGACAAGGAAGCGGGCGATTTGGAAGTGTTGGTGGTGGATAATACGTCGGTACGTGCTACGCAGGTTGAACGTCTGCACCAAATAAAGGCCAGCCGGAACGGAGAAAAAGTCAAGATTGCATTGGAAAAACTTACCGAATGTGCCAAAACGGGCGAAGGAAATCTTTTGGCGCTTGCCGTTGAGGCCGCTCGCCGACGCGCCACATTGGGCGAAATTTCGGATGCCCTCGAAGTGGTCTTCGGACGTTTTAAACCCCAAATCCGGTCGGTATCCGGAGTTTTTGCAAAAGAAATGGCAAATAACGAAACCTTCCAAAAAGCACAAACCCTTTCGGATGCCTTTGCCGAGGCCGAGGGCCGCCGTCCGCGTATTATGGTTGCCAAATTGGGCCAGGACGGCCACGACCGCGGGGCAAAGGTGATTGCTACCAGTTTCGCCGATCTGGGATTTGATGTGGACATTGGCCCACTCTTCCAAACCCCCGCCGAGGCGGCACGTCAGGCGGTGGAAAATGATGTGCATGTATTGGGTGTTTCCAGTTTGGCAGGGGCACACAATACCCTTGTTCCGCAGGTGGTGCAGGCCCTCAAGGAATTGGGACGGCCAGATATTTTGGTGACAGTGGGCGGGGTGATTCCGCCACAAGACGAGCCTACGCTGCTGGCTGCCGGCGCATCCTTTGTTTTTGGCCCGGGAACCGTCATTGCTCAAGCAGCCATTGCGATTTTGGAAGAACTCTCCAAACCGGTAGCGGTTGCGGAGTAACGTTGAACTTCTAGGTAAGCCATCTCGTTATTTGAGGTGGCTTGCAGATGTTATGAAACCAAGTCGCGTCATGCGCTAAGTATTGGTCGGAAGTCCAAATCAACACACCACAGAAGTCGTGGCTATAAAGGGCAAAGGAAGCGCGTTGCGCAACTGCTTGCCAAAGGCGGCACATGGACGATTGAATGATTCGATTTACGATTGATTTGATTAATGTCATGGTGAGCGAAGTCGAACCATGATTCGATTGATACTTTTAATCTGACAGATTTTACAGATGGTTAAAAGGCGCAAAAACTTATCAGATTTTCAACTTCTAAACCATTGTAAAACATGAAGGTCGCCGCAAACCGCAAGGCGCGTCCAAAACATTGCTTCGCATTGTGACACAGCATCCCGCAATCGTGTTGCAAAGCGTGGCGGCATGAAGAATCAGTTTCGTTTCCATTACCGCTTTTCGTGGCAATCTAATTGCTAATTTCGTATCTTGGCGTGCCCATACACGAATCCGCACCACCATGCCGAGCATCAATTTCAAGAAAGTCAAGTACGATATTGATCATGTTTTAGGGCATTTCCAACTTCAGCGCGATATAACGTGTGCACATCTCAATCGGTGGCTTGATGTTATTGTTCCAAACGATTTTGCCTTACCCGAATTATTGGAAGAGAAGCGCGAGCGTTTGGCTTGGGAAGTAGATGTTTGGAATGAAGAAGAGCTTAAAATGCACTTTCTGTCTATTGTATTTACCTTTGCAAAATTTGAAGTTGCCCACAAGATCAAGTTGTTTTATGAGCGCAGTTTATCCGCTACGGTAAATGATACGGCGCTTACGGTGATTTGCGATGCGTTATTGGCTTCCCCTTATGGCATCAACACGCCGCAGAAGCCTTATTTTTTTATGCAAGAATTTAAGAAAGGCAAGAAAATACAGGACGATGCCGAAGGGCAAATGCTGATTGCCATGCTGATTGCACAGGAATTAAACCAAGACGAAAAACCTATTTATGGTTGCTATATTTTGGGGAGGCATTGGTATTTCACCACCTTGCACGAGAAAAAATATTGCGTGAGCAAAGCATTTGATGCGACACAATACGATGAATTGGTGCTTATTTTACACATTTTAGGGCATATCAAGGATATTGTGATTTGATTGAACAACTCAAACTTCCCCACGGAAAAACAACTGACCTAAACCCCCAAAGTCATGCGTCTTCTGCTCTTAAGTACTTGTTTATTAATGGCTTGCAATAACATTAAGCCTCCCAAACCCTTTGGGCCGGTTCCCACCAAACAGCAATTGGCGTGGCAACAGTTGGAGTATTACGCCTTTGTCCATTTTAATATGAACACGTTTACGGGTGTGGAGTGGGGCGATGGCCGCGAGCATCCAGAAAAATTTAACCCAACGCAATTTGATGCCGAACAATGGGTGCGCATTTTCAAGGCCGCTGGAATGAAGGGCGTGATTATCACCGCAAAGCACCACGACGGATTTTGCCTCTGGCCTTCCGCATATACCGAACACTCGGTGAAGAAAAGTTCTTGGCGAGGGGGGAATGGTGATGTGTTACGCGAACTCTCGGAAGCCGCTAAAAAATATGGCCTTAAATTTGGAATTTATTTGTCTCCGTGGGATCGAAATGCACCGGAATACGGGGACTCTCAAAGATATAATGAACTTTACACAAACCAAATTCGGGAAGTGCTGACGCAGTACGGAGAAGTGTTTGAATTCTGGTTTGACGGTGCGAATGGGGAGGGGCCAAACGGAAAAAAACAAGTGTATGATTGGCCTGCTTTCCATGCCACAGTACGCAAATATGCACCCAATGCGGTGATGTTTAGTGATGGCGGACCCGATGTACGCTGGATTGGAAATGAAGCCGGATATGCAGGCGAAACCAATTGGTCTTTGTTGCGCGGAGCTGAAGTTTATGCGGGTTATCCCAAATATACAGAACTCATCGAAGGCCACGCCAACGGAACCCATTGGATTCCGGGGGAAGTGGATGTGTCCATACGACCCGGTTGGTATTACCGTTCCAGTGAAGACGAAAAAGTGAAATCTATTGAAAAATTACGGCAAATATATTATGAATCCGTTGGAAGAAATGCCAATCTATTACTCAACATACCCGTAGATACACGGGGGTTGGTTCATCCGAATGATTCTACGGCGTTGATGGGCTTGCGTGCCCAATTGGATCAGGACTTCCGCGAAAATCTGGCCACTTATGCAACCGTTATTGGGGATACTGCAAAAAAAGGACGTAGGTTTTCAGGAAATAACGTATTAGATACCAACTTTCATTCTTACTGGACAACAAAGAACGAGGCAAAAACAGGTTGGTTGGAATTAACGTTCAACGATCCAACCGAGGTTAATACGGTACTAATACAAGAATACATTGCCTTAGGACAACGTGTAGAGCGTTTTTCGGTGGCGGCTGAGGTTCAGGGCAAATGGAAAACCATCACCACCGGAACCACCATTGGTTATAAGCGCATTCTGAAATTCCCAACGATCAAAGCCACTAAGCTCAAAATAACCATCGAGCAGTCGCGGGCGTGCCCGTTGATTTCAACTGTTCAGCTTTTCAGGACGGATTGATAGGGTCGCATAACGGTTATCCAATGTTTGAATTTTGTCTGTTTCTTTAATGTAACATAAGTATTGTTATGTTGCATCAAGTCTTGGTATTTTGTATTTTATATCAACAGATAGGCTGATCACACCCCCAACCAAATAGTTAACCCATGCCAGTACCCAAACGCAGTTTTGTACTCATCAAGACCGAGCAGCCCGAAATCGCCTCTCAAGAAGCTATCAATGACGAGCACCTCGTTCGGCTTTGGCTACACGGTCGTCCTGCCAATACCATCGAAAATTATGCACGCGACATTCGGCAGTTTTTAGATTTCATAGATAAGCCTATTAAGTCATTGACTTTGGCAGACCTGCAAATTTTTTCAGATGCGTTGGTTCAATATGCCGATGGCTCCAAAAAACGAAAACTTTATGCTGTCAAAAGCCTTATTGCTTTTGCTCACCGACTTGGCTATCTCGTCTATGACACTGGTGCCCCCTTAAAGATTCCAGCACTCAAAGACACGCTTGCTGAACGAATTTTAAGTGAACATGAATTAGCTACTATGCTGGCCTTGGAAACCGATGAGCGCAATCATGCCATACTGAGGCTTTTATACAGCACAGGTATTCGGGTTTCCGAGATGACGGCACTTACATGGCGTGATTTTACCATCCGCAATAACGGTAGTCAAGTCGTGGTCTTCGGAAAAGGTGGCAAAACCCGCACTATCCGGTTATCCAAAGCCACCACGGAAGAATTGTTGCAACTACAAAAAGATAGAACACCCGATGATCCGATTTTTAGGAGTAAAAAAGGCGGCTCACTCGGGCGAGTACAAGTGTATAGAATTGTTAAAAAAGCTGCCGAAAAAGCTGGGTTATGGCAAAAGGTCAGTCCTCACTGGATGCGACACGCCCACGCAAGTCATGCCTTAGATGCGGGAGCGCCGATCCATCTGGTACAAGCAACATTAGGTCATGCGTCGGTTGCCACTACTGGGCGTTATACCCACGCACGACCCAATGAGAGTTCTTCAGATTATTTAGACGTTTAAGGGTATTAAAACTTAAGGATCAGTTCCATCAGTTTCATCTTCACGATATCTCGCTCTCCTTCGTCTAAAATGGGTACAAGGACTGGTTCGCTCCCCACCACAGTTTTGTTTTCATCCACTGTAATGGTGGCAAGAATATTGGAGAGTTCGGTTGCTTTATCCAGTAGCAGGCGCTGCTCTTCGAGTGCAATTTTGACTTTTTCCAGCTCGGGGACTGTCAACAAGTCTTTTTGCATTTCCAAACGTTTCCTGCGGATTTCGGTTTTTTTGTCCGTAATATCCAATACCATTTCTTTCTTCTTACGCTGGATATCCAATCGTTTTTCAGAAAGTTCAAGCCGTTCCCGCATGGTGGAAAACTTTTTCTCGTGCAGCCGTTCCTTGATCTGTTCGGACGCCCACATACAAAAACGCATTCCTTTTTCTGAATGGGTTTTGGTTGCGAGGTAAAGGATGACATCCAACGAGATAAACATCTGCTCCCCCCCCTCGGTGTTGGAAGACCTGCGGAAGTGAGCTGTATCAAACAGGGTTTGGATTTTTTTATGGCTTAGAAGAGACTGTACCTCTGATAAACTTTTGCCCAAGATTTCAGCAGTCATTTCCGCACTTGCCCATACAGAATCATCGTCTATACCAAGGGTGAGATCAGGAAACGCCGCGCCTACTTGGTACGTTACCGTATCAAATTCAGGCATCAATGTTATGGTTTATGTTAAGAAACAGAAGGAAGTAAGTGGCGGAACACAATTTTGGAGGTAGCACATATCTAAAAAGATAAAAACGTGCCATCTTTTTATTTTTTACTTCACAGCAGAATGATTTTACAATAAATTAGCACGAATTAAAATTTCCTTCGCCTGAATAATATTTGGTGCATCCATCATTCTACCATTCCACGAAAATACCCCTTTTCCATTTTCCTGATGATCTTTGTAGGCATGAATCAATTGCCTTGCTTCCTCAATTTCTTTTTGGGAGGGTCTCAATACCTGGTGGATCACGGGCACTTGGGTAGGATGGATGGCCAATTTTCCGGTAAATCCCAAATTTTTTGCCCAAGTTGTCTCCGCCTCAAGTCCCGTCATGTCTTTAAAATTGCCGTAAATGGTGTCAATGGCATCCAAGCCAAAAGCTTTGGCAAACATTACCAAACGACTTCTGGCAAACAGAATTTCAATTCCTTCTTTTGTTCGTGTTGCTCCAACGCTCCCCGCATAATCTTCGGCACCAAAAATCAATCCGGACAGTCTGGGGAACGTCTGCGAACACATCGCAATTTCTCGAATTGACACCAACCCTCTTGAAGATTCGATTACCGCAAAGAGTTTTGTTCGGCCCGCTTCTATGCTCAACTTTTGTTCCTGCTCCTCTACATATGCCGCCACCATTTCTACCTCAGATGCGGCTTCTGTTTTCGCAATCACAATTCCATCCGGCAGTTTTTCAGAAAAAGCAGCCAGATCATCTTGCCAAAATGGGCTTCTTAGGTCGTTTATGCGCACCATAACCAACCGATTTCCAAACTCAACCTCGTTCAAAATGGCAACAGCAATTTGTCTTGCTTCTTCCTTTCTGGATAAGGCAGTGCCATCTTCCAAATCCAAGACCACCACATCTACCTCCATTTTTGCAGCTTTCTCTGCTTTATGACGGTCGGTTGCGGGCATAAAAAGAAAACTTCGTCTCATACCGAGGGTTTTTTTTGCGGTTTCATCAACATCATGGCGCTTCGTTTTACCTCCAATACTATTTCTTCTCTTTGATTAAAGGCTTTATGCAGAAAAGTAACAATTCCCACACCTTCACGAGAGGCAGAAAGTCTTTTTTGGATTACTACTGTTTCCACATGGATGGTATCTCCATGAAAAACCGGATGGGTATGGCGCACCGAATCATAGCCGAGATTGGCCACAATGGTCCCGGAAGTAAGGTCGCCCACTGAAATGCCCACTGCCAGACTGAGCACAAAAAGCCCATCAACCAAAATGCGCC
Source organism: Bacteroidetes Order II. bacterium (assembly GCA_016788705.1). NCBI lineage: Bacteria > Pseudomonadati > Bacteroidota > unclassified Bacteroidota Order II. > Bacteroidota Order II. bacterium. The sequence goes on along the minus strand of JAEUSQ010000018.1, from coordinate 147,506 downwards.
CAAAAGTAGATTTCCGGGCAAACTCGGCGTCTATGTGTAGAGGTTGTGTATTTAAGGTGATCGAGCAGAACAAAAAATGCTCACCCTCCGTTATGGTTTTGGTTACGTAATGACGGATGACCTCACCCGTTTCTAATTCGTCGTAGTAGCGTCCCATAGCGATAAACGGTTTGGTTTTTATAGATCACACAATATACATTCATTTGGGTCTCTTTCGCCTTTCAGTTAGCCAATTGTCATATGCCTGATTTTGATGTAATCCTAGTTGGTGCAGGCCATAATGGCCTTATTACTGCTGCATACCTCGCAAAAGCAGGGTATAAGGTTGGGGTTTTTGAGCGGCGTTCCATGGTAGGGGGGGCTGTTTCGACCGAGGAAGTTGTGCCCGGATACCGATTTGACTTAGGGGGGAGCGCGCACATACTAATTCGACTCACCCCCATTGTCGAGGAATTGGAACTGGAGAAATTTGGATTAAGTTATCTTGAACTTGATCCGGTTTTTTTTGCCCCCTTTAAAGATAACGATGCTGTTTTTTTCTATCGAAGTGCAGATAAAACCATAGACCATCTTGAATTGAAGTTCCCCGGCGAAGGAGAAGCCTATCGTCGCTTTTTGGCCGATTGGTCTCCGTTTGCAAAAACCGTCAAAGAAGTTTTTCTGTCCACGCCAAGTCCATTGGAATTGGGTAAAAAGTTCGTTTTAGGAAAAGCCATACAAGGTGATTGGAAAAAAGCCTTACCCATGATTCTAAAGCCTTATGGCGAGGTGGTGGATCACTATTTCAAGGAGGAAAAGATTAAATCTCCGATGGTATGGATGGCGGCACAATCTGGGCCACCGCCTACGGAACCTCTCAATGCGCCTTTCTTGTTATGGCACCCTTTGTACCATGAAGGAGGTGCTGCACGGCCAAAAGGAGGCTCAGGAATGTTAACACAAGCACTCCAACGTCAGATAGAACATTATGGAGGCACCGTCTTTGTTAATAGTCCTGTAAGCCGGTTTTTGGTATCAGAAAAAAAAGTGATAGGCATTCACTCTAATGGGATAGATTATACTGCACGAGCCGTTGTGTCTGGTACCCATGCCTTAGAGACATTTACCAAGTTGCTGCCGAGTGAACACCAACCCGAACAAGCAAAATCTTTGCGAGTAGGAAATGGTTTTGGTGCCATCTTACGTCTTGCACTGAACAAACCTATTTCATATAAAGCCTTTTCCGGGATTGAGTCACGGATTGCCCTGCAACTCCTGTGCGAAAACCGTCAAGAAGTGAGCCGGGCTTTTGGTCACTACTTAAAAGGAGAGCCTACCCCTCGCCCGCCGATTGTTGCCATGTCTTTTAGTGCGGTGGACGGCACGCTTGCTCCGCCGGGTGGCGAAGTCCTCTGGTTATGGGCGCAATATTTTCCATACGAACTGCAAAACGGGCATTGGGACGAGATCGCACCTGCCGTCGCAGAAGATATTTTGGATACCTTTGAGGAATATGCACCAGGAACCAAAGCCAGTGTTGTGGGCACATTGTTTCAACATCCGCTTTGGTTAGAACGCGAATTGGGGTTATATCGGGCCAATGTAATGCACCTCGAAATGACATTAGATCAGATGTTTATGCTCCGCCCCATGCTTGGTATGTCGGAATATAAGTCCCACTTGAAAGGGCTTTACCTAACAGGTGCCAGCACACATCCTGGTGGTGGAATTATGGGCGCCTCTGGACGAAGCGCCGCAAGGGTCATTTTGAAAGACTTAGAAAAAAAACGTATCTGATAATAAATCATAAGGTTAAATGACATATTTACAATTCCATTTTGTTTTTATTCTGCCAGTCATTGGCCTTTTGTGGTACATGCTTCCCTCAAAAGTAGCGGGTACACAGGGAAAACATTGGTTCTATTTACTCGCTGTAATGGGAATTGCCTTTGTTTATACCACGCCATGGGACAATTATTTGGTCTATCGGGGAATTTGGGGGTATGGCAACGAACGAGTTATTGGGGTGATTGGTTATGTTCCCATAGAAGAATACCTTTTCTTTTTGTTACAACCTATATTGACCGGATTATTCTTTTTCCAACTATATACCCGCCGAAAATCGGAGCGGCCAACGGGTCTCTTGTATCCTTATGTCCGGTATGTGGGCGTAACTTTTTGGTTGTTGGCTGCCTGTGCTGGTGTGTACATGCTAACATTTGACAAAACCACCTATATGGGATTAATATTGGCTTGGGCAGCCCCTGTATTTGCGGGTATGTGGTACCTCATCGGGTCGGCCCTTTGGGACATCCGCCGCACCTTCATCTGGAGTTTGAGTATCCCAACCGTGTATCTCTGGATTGCCGATCGGATCGCCATTGGCCTGGGGATATGGGAAATTTCAAGGAACTACACAATTGGATGGCATATATTAGGTCTCCCAATTGAAGAAGCCACATTTTTCCTAATAACCAACCTACTTTGTTTGGGTGGACTATCTATCTTTATGCGCTTTTGGGAAGGAGATCACCCAAAGATAGAAACAGAATAAAGAATGTCTAAAAAAAATATTAAGTCTTTATCATTAGAACAGTTAGAAGCACTTGCCCTTTCATTGGGCGAACCGCGTTTCAGAGGACGTCAACTTTTCCAATGGCTGTATGCAAAGGGCGCAACATCTTTCGAAGCGATGTCTAATCTCCCCACTGCATTTAGAAGCGCACTCGATACCCATTTTGATCTTCAGACCCTGAAATGTATCCAAATGCAGACCTCTGTAATAGATGGAACTGTAAAGAGTCTCTACCAACTACATTCGGGCAAGGCGATAGAAACCGTACTTATTCCTGGTTTTGATGAGGATGGAGATGCTTCTCGCCTTACGGTCTGTGTTTCGAGTCAGGTAGGTTGCGCAATGGGGTGTACTTTTTGTGCGACGGGGCAAATGGGATTTATGCAGAACCTTCATGCAGGTGAAATTTATGACCAAGTTTGGCAAATGAACCAATTGGCAAATGAACAATATGGGCGTAAAATTACAAATGTCGTCTTTATGGGCATGGGGGAACCCCTTCAAAATTATGAGCAGGTATTACAAGCCATTGGTCTTTTAACATCACCAGAAGGGTTGGGCCTTGCCTCTCGCCGGATTACGCTCTCCACGGTCGGACTTGCCGGACGAATCATGCGCCTAGCCGATGATGATGTTAAGGTTAACTTGGCGATTTCTCTACATGCCCCCACTCCCGAAAAAAGGTCGGAAATTATGCCAGTAAACCGAAGCCTCAAAACAGACCTAAAAGCGCTTAAAGAGGCCGTACAGTATTTTTATCAGCGAACCAAAAACCAAATCACCTACGAGTATTGTATCTTTGATCACTTCAATGACCATGAAGAGGATGCAAAAGCCTTGGCAAAAATTGTTCGATGGGCGCCAAGCAAGGTAAACCTAATTATGTTTAACCCCGTGAAAGGAGTGGCTTTTGAAGCGAGCCGCGAACAACGGCTAAATGCCTTTATCCGTGTACTTGTTGCAAATAAGGTAACCGTAACGGTTAGACGGAGCAGAGGACAAGATATAGAGGCAGCATGTGGTCAGTTAGCGATAAATGTAGGGGAAATCGAGAAAACAGCGGCGCAATGAGCAAAATCACAGCCCATACACCTTATGCTAGCCAGCGCCCTAAACTTGGGGTCATTACCCAAGGTTCTTTGGGTAAGGGAATCATCATGCGGTTGGATGCAAACCATTCCGTTGAACAATTAAAAGCGGGGAAGTTTATGGTGGTTGAGGGTGCTCAATACGACTTCTTCACCATGATCACCGATGTTTCGTTGGAAGCTGCAAATCCGAATATATTGTTAAATCCACCTGATACATCAGATTTATTGCTGCGTCAAGTGATGATGGGACATGCAACCTATGTGACGGTTGTGCTGAAACCCCTATTAATGACCCCTAATGGGAGCCATCCAGATTTAGGACGACTGGAAGCCTCGCGGGTAAAAACCATTCCTAGTCATTTCTCACTGGTGAGCGAAGCCCAAGCCGAAGACATTGCCCGCATTTTTGGACACGAGGCCAACTTAGACGAAAACCAAAAACAGCGTTTTTTTCATGTCGGTGCTCCCTTGGATATGGACGAAATTCCCGTTTGTATTGATCTGGATCGTCTCGTTGAAAGGAGCAATGCCGTTTTTGGAAAAACAGGAACTGGAAAAACCTTCCTAACGCGCCTGCTAATTTGCGGTACGCTAAAAAGTGACAAAGCGGTAAATCTAATTTTCGATATGCACTCGGAGTATGGCATATCAGCAAGACAGGAAGGAAAATCGGCGTCTTTTGTCAAAGGACTACGTGAACTATTTCCTGGAAAAGTGGCCATCTTTTCGCTGGATCCAGAAAGTACACGCAAGCGAAACAATGGCATAAATCCGGATTATGAAGTTTTTCTCTATGCAGACCAGGTTGAACCAGAAGACATTTTACCCTTACAAAATACGTTAAACCTTACCCAAACAGCGGCAGAAAGTACGTATCTTTTACGCAATAAACTGGGTAAATCTTGGCTCATTCGTCTGCTGAAATCTGACTCTGAAGAAGAATTAAATGAGTTAGCGAAAGACTGCGGGGCCAATTTTCAGTCTGTTGCTGCCCTAAAACGCAAGTTAGAACAAGTTTGTGGACTTGGTTTTTTTAAACGGGAGCCAGGAAGCGGAAAAACCGATGTCATAGAACAATTACTGGAGAATATCCTGAAAAACCGTTCCGTTGTGTTGGAATTTGGCCGTTATGACAGCCTAAAAGCCTACATGTTTGTGGCCAATATCATCACCCGTCGTTTGCGTGCTGCATATGAACAGAAAACGAATGCGTATCTCTCTTCCCGCAAAGAAGAAGATAAGCCACCACAATTGATGATTACGATCGAGGAAGCGCATAAATTTCTTCAACCTGGCATTGCTTCAGAGACTCCGTTTGGGGTCATTGCACGCGAGATGAGGAAATATTTTGTATCTCTCCTGATTGTGGACCAAAGACCGAGTGCCATTGATGACGAAGTCCTAAGCCAGATTGGAACCAAAATCGTTGCTCAGTTAAATGATGAAAAAGACCTAAACGCTGCTTTGGTTGGAACCAGCGATGCCTCTGGCCTACGGCAAGTACTTGCAAGCCTCGATTCAAAGCAACAAGCGTTGGTAATGGGGCATGCGGTTCCAATGCCAGTTGTGCTTAAAACCAGAAGCTACGATGAGCATTTCTATGCCGCCATGCGTGCAGAAGAAAATGAAAAAATCACCGATATTCGCAAACAAATGAAAGATTTATTCTAAGCCCTTTATCACCCCAAATTAATAAAAAACATGTATTTGTTTACAGAAATTCTTCGATATCTGCATTCGTATAACCGCTGGGCGATTTTGATATTGATGGCCTTGGTATTGGTAAAAAGTTTCCAAGGCTGGAAAGCAAATATGGAAATGTCGCCCTCTTTGCGAAAACAATCGGTCATACTGACAGGCTTGTTTCATCTGCAACTGCTCGTTGGTTTGATCCTGTATGCCATTATTTACATCCCTTTTTGGCAAGGCATGGGCATGGCTTTGATGAAAGTAAGTGCGATTCGTTTCTATGCCGTTGAACACTTATTGCTCATGATTCTTGCTGTCGTGATGGTTCAGATAGGTAGTATTGCGAGCAAAAAGGCGAATACAAGTATGTTAGCACATAAAAAGTTGTTTATGTATCAGCTATCTGCTTTGTTTCTTCTACTGCTCTCCCTCTTACCTGGTCTAATGACAGGGAAAATGGCATGGTTCAGGTTCTAAGGTCTTCTATGGTGCAATTAAGGGTCAGTTCATTCGTTGACTGACCCTTTTTTTAGGATGATTTGGAAGCAGTGCCTTTCCATGTTTACATTTGATTTTCAAACTGCATAAAATCGTTTTCATGAAAGCCGCCAATCGTTGGGTATTTGTAGATATTTTCCGTTTCACTGCCGTTGTGTTAATGCTACAAGGGCATACTTTTGATGCGTATCTTTCTCCAGAAATTAAAAAGATGGACTGGTTCCAAGGAGCGCATACATTCATTCATGGTTTTACAAGTCCTATCTTTCTGTTTTCTTCTGGCTTGGCTTTTGGTGTTGCCACATTTAGAAAATGGACACACTTCATCCAATGGTCGCCCGCACTTTGGAAAAGGATAAGGCGATATCTTTTGCTTCTTGCAATTGGTTATTGGCTGCATTTGGCTTATTTTTCTTTTTATAAACTCCTTACCCAAATGTCTGAGAAGAATATTTTATTCTTTTTCCAGATTGATGCCCTTCAGATTATTGGTATAACGCTAGCATTTTGCCAGTTTTTAGTTTACTTACTAAAAAAGAAGAAAGTCTTTATTACGTTTTTGTCTTTTTTGTTTCTCTTCATATTCTTAACAACGCCCTATCTTTGGGGAAGCGACTTGCAGGCTGTGCCACTTTGGATAAGGGGGTATCTGGATAAATCTATCGGTTCTTATTTCCCGATTTTTCCGTGGAGCATGTATTTATTGGCAGGTATTATTTCTGCATATTATTTCAAGAAATGGCAAGAAGTCATTTCTATAAAACAAATTATAATTCGGTTCACTTTAATCGGGATACTGTTTATTATGATTGGAAAACCAGGGATAGAATATTGGATCAATCCTTTTAAAGATCCAGATGGTGTTTATTCTTTTTTAGTATTGCATAATTTAGGATATATACTACTTATTATTTCTTTTCTATATTGGCTTGATCAGGCTTATATCCAGCCTAAGGTTTCAGAAAATCCGCATGGACTACCCCTTTTGCGCCATGTCACCCTAATGGGTCAAGAGACTTTGGCAATATATGTGATGCACCTTTTTATTGTGTATGGATCCCCTCTAAACCAAAGCATATTACCTTCCTTACGATATAATATGCAAGTCTTGCCCGCATTTATATATGCATTGATTCTTTTTATTTCTATGTTTTATTATGCCAGATTTTGGTCATGGTTTAAAAAAGAAAAACCTTCAGAGTTTAAAATTTTTCAAATAGTTGGGACTGGGTTACTCTTGTATTTATTCCTTATTAATGATTGGGTAATACATCTTATTTAGACCTCAAATGTCTTGGATTCATTCCAGTACTGATCCATTTCATCTAAACCAGTATCCGAAAAGCTCCTTCCTTGGTCTGCAAGTTTTTTTTCAACATAAGAAAAGCGATGAATAAATTTTTTATTGGTAAGGCGGATTGAATTTTCTGGAACTAGGCCGATAAGTCTAGCATGGTTTACAATCGAAAACAATAAATCACCTAATTCCATTTCTTTGTCTTCTTCTGGAATGGAAGGATCGGACATTATTTCCTCGTATTCTTGTAATTCTTCTTTCACCTTTAAAAAAGCCTCATGAGGATTAGGAAAATCAAATCCAACTCCTGCAGCCTTTTCCTGAATACGATGTGCTTGTAAAAGACCTGGTAGATGGGTAGGTATTCCAGACAAAACAGACTTATTACTGGGATTTTCTCGCTGCTTAATCTTTTCCCAATTCTCCAAGACGGATTGCGCATCCGTTACAGCAAGATCACCATAAACATGTGGGTGGCGACGAATTAGCTTTTCTGAAATCCCGTGCAAAATGCCTCCTATGGTGAATCGTGATTTTTCTTCCGCCATCACGCCGTGGAATACAATATGCAAAAAGAGATCTCCTAATTCTTTCCGAAGTTCTTCCCAATCTCCTTTTTCAATGGCTTCCACCGCTTCGTATGCTTCCTCTATAATCAAATGCCGGATACTTTCGGGGGTTTGTTCTCGGTCCCACGGACATTCTTTTCTGAGACGATGAACGATCTGGATAAAGTCCGCATAGGCTTGTGCACTGCTTTCTGCTGCCAACGAAGCAGGGGGGATATCATTTTTTTTTATTTCCATCTTTTTGCCTTATGACATACTGTTGTCACCGTAGGTTTTTAGTTTGGCATTAGCAACGAACAAATGGTTCTTGCAGTGTCAACCAAACTATCTCCTGGTTGGGTTCATGAAAGAAGATACGTCATACATCGAACAGACCAGGGTTCTTGTACAAACTTTAAATAATTTCAGGAGGTATTCCTATGGCACACAACACCATCAACCGCGTTACCCTCATTGGCTTCTTGGCCGCAGATCCTCAAGTCCGTGCAACCGGATCCGGAATAACCGTTACCAATTTTGTTGTTATGACCAATGAGTCGTACCGAGATGGTAATGGCCAAACAGTGGAGCGCTCAGAGCCTCATCGCCTCGTCGCTTTCGACAAATTGGCTGATATTTGTGCAAAGTATTTGACCAAGGGCCGTAAAGTGTATATTGAGGGGGCTTTACAAACTCGCTCCTACGAAGATAAAGATGGTAACAAACGCTATTTGACCGAAATTCGAGTCCACGAAATGATGATGCTGGATCGCTCTCCAGAAGCTACTTCTCAGCATACGAGCCAGCAAAATGGCAATGGTCAGCAAAATGCAACCAAACGTTATGCCAATGGACGTAGTGCAAATCGGGTTGTTGCTGAACCAGTTGGCGAGGAAGTTCTTGAAGCAACAGCCGATCTGCCTTTTTAAGTGCCGATGTCCCTATTAAAACGATCGGGTCGGATCCTTGGTGCCGGCCCACTTCTCTTTGTGCAAATTGATACTTTTTTTATGGGATCGTTTGAAGGTACATTTGAATGTTGTAATTTGAATGATGTACATTTGATAAAACATGCTATTGGCCAAAGTAGTTTTGACAATAATTAGAACGGAGGTAAGTTCATGGCACGAAATTCACTTAATCGTGTAATGCTAATTGGGAACCTGGCAGCAGATCCACAGACGCGTGCAACCGGAAATGGTGTAACGATTACTAATTTTACGGTGATGACCAACGAAGGCTACCGAGATGCAAACGGAAATCTTGTAGAGCGATCAGAAGCGCATCGGATTGTCGTGTTTGATAAATTGGCTGACATCTGCGCCAAGTATTTGACAAAAGGACGCAAGGTTTATATTGAAGGTTCTTTGCAAACACGCTCGTATGACGATAAAGATGGGATCAAACGATATACTACTGAAATCAAAGCAAATGAAATGCTAATGCTGGATCGTGGAAACAACGAAGCGGGTGCAGGAAATTTCCAATCCGGCCCCTCTTCGTACAATACCGCCCAGTCTTCATATGGTGGAGGCGGGTATCAAACAAGTGGAGGGTATCAGGCGCCTCAGCGAGTTGCCACCCCGCCGCCCCCACCCCAAGACGATGATTTTGGGCCTGATGACGATTTGCCATTCTGATGAAAATATAAAAGGGGTGGAATTTTCTACCCCTTTTATATTTCAGGGGTGTATCCAGACTATTGTTGCTTCGTATGCCTGTGGCATTCCTGTCAACTAATGCTAAAACAATGTTAAAAAAACTTTCTATTCTTGTGGCTGCCTGTCTGGCAATTTTGTTTTTATGGGATACTCCTGTCCTGTACCCATTACAAATGCTGGTAGTTTTCTTTCATGAAGCCTCTCATGCCATTGCTACTATTTTGACAGGAGGGCAAGTTAAAGAAATGGTATTGGTGAGAGAGCAAGGAGGGCATGTTGTCTCGTTGGGGGGATGGCCTTTCATTACCCTAAGCGCCGGATATCTTGGTTCATTGGGATTTGGCGTACTTTTTTACATCTTATCCGAATCAAAACGTTATCAAAAATGGATGGTGATGGGAATAGGGCTTTTTATACTACTCATCACTTTGGTTTTTGTGCGTAATTGGTTTGGCTTCGGTTTTAGCTTAATCGCTGGGGTACTTTTTTTTATAGCTGGACGTTATCTTGCCGACGATTGGAATGCACTCATTCTCAAGGCCGTGGGGCTTACGAGTATGATGTATGTCCCACACGATATTTATAGCGACACCATTGCTCGTTCCTATTTAGTTTCCGATGCACGAATGCTGGCAGAGGCTTACGGGGGAACAACGATTATGTGGGGCATGTTTTGGTTATTCATTTCTTTTTACCTAATCTTTCACGTTTTTAGATGGTCGCTTTTAAAATCTGATTCAGAAAAAGAGATTGGTGGTATTCATGGCGCAAACAGAATATGACTTGATAATCCTTGGTGCTGGACTGGCTGGCGCGTTTGCTGCATGGGAACTTCAAAAACATTTTCAAGTGCTGGTGATAGATGGACCGTCTGTTCTTGGGAGAGGATCAGGCGTGTCTGGTGGGTTGATTAACCCAATGATGGCACAAAAGGGGCGAGGGGTTTGGGAAGCAGAAACTGCATTAAATGCTTTTAGACGTATTGCTGACGAAGCCCATGTTCCCAGCCATATCGTTAGAATGGACGGCTTATTCCGACCCGCGCAAAAGCCTGAACAAGCAAATTGGTTTATGTCATCTGTCGAGACATCACCTCATCTGGGTCTCTGGTATGATAAGATGGTCTTAAAAGCGCAATTCCGTATGCTTAATGCACCTCATGGAGGGATTTGGGTACATAGCGGGGGTACGGTAAAAATCAACCATTTAGCCAAGTGGTTGGTCTCTGAAGCAAAGGTTGACCAACAATGTGTACACATAACTGCCATTGACGAAGAACCTACTGGCGTCCGGATAGAGACCCAAGATGGGAATGCCTTCTTTGCGAAGAAATGTTTAACGTGTCTTGGAAATGGCCTTCTAAATTTCACCCCTTTTAAGTACTTGGATTTACATCCAGTGAAGGGCCAAGTTGAGAAGACAGAACCATCGCATTTGCCATCAGATATACCCAGTCTAAGCGGCGGAATGTACGTGGCAGCATTTGAAGATCAATGGGTGGCTGGAAGTAGTTTTAGACATCATTATGAAGACTTAAATCCTTCACATTCGGATAGGTCCCAAATCTTAAGTGGTGTTAGGTCTATGGTTCCAGCATTCCCGACAGAGATTCAAAGTGTCTCTGAAGTGGGAATACGCATAACTATACCAAGAACCAGACTTCCGATGGTGGGACCTGTCACGGAGAAAGGAAATCTATGGGTGTTGACGGGATTAGGATCTAAAGGTCTTTTGATGGCACCTTATTTAGCTGAAAATCTGGCATATTGGCTACAAAATCCACATCTTATTCCCGCCCAGCTAACCGTACGTCATCGGCGCCAATAGGAAGGCATTAGTACCAGTAACACGGTAAATATCTCTAAACGACCCAATACCATAACCAAGCTTAAAAACCATTTAGCAATATCTGGTAATACAGCATAACTTTCAGAAGTTCCAAAAGCACCTATAGGAGGCCCAACCCCAGATAAGCAAGAAATGACAATACCAGCCGCATCTACCAATTCCACTCCTGTAAAAGTCATTATTCCGGTTGCGCAGATGAAGGTTGCAAAATAAATGAAGACAAAACTGGTTACATTGCGGCTGATGTCTGGGGCCACTACCTCATGATCTAAACGTATGGCGATGATGGCTCTTGGATGTATCATAAGTTGTATTTCGCGCAGGATTTGTTTGACTACAAGTACTAATCGTAAGATTTTAATCCCACCAGCAGAAGACCCTGCCATTCCACCAATCATTGCCAGTGTAATTAGGAGAAAGGTTGTGAATGGCATCCATTTATGAATATCAGTATTGGTAAAACCCGTTGTCGTAAAAACTGAAATCACCTGAAAAGAGGAAAATCTAAGGGCATCTCCAAATGAAGGATACATCATGTATTCAGGTGCAGTGAGTTGTAGTGGGGGGAAATACTCTGCAATGGGTCTCCAAAGCGCAAGTGTGAGGAGGACGATTGCAATACCCATGATCGCCAAAAAAACCTTAAAAACGGTTCTGCTGAAGACTTTGAGGTTCCTTAATACCAAAGCTTGATACAAAAAATTAAAATTTATCGCCCCAATTATCATGAAGAGCATTACAATCATTTCTACATAAACCGAATCAAAAGCAGCCAAAGAATCGGTACGGGTGGAAAAACCTCCAGTAGAAATTGTTGCTAACGCTGTGGTAACCGCGTCGAAAAAGCTCATAACGGGGAGCAGAAGCAGGGCAAGAATGATGGTAAAGAGGATATACAATCCCCATACACGTTTAGAAATTTCACTCACGCGATAGGAAAGACGCTTGATTGCCGGACCACTCACCTCAGATTTAAACAATTGCATGCCACCCACACCAAGCAAGGGCAATAAAGAGGTCGCTAAAACGATCATGCTTATACCACCCAACCACTGACTAAAAGCACGCCAGAATTGAAAAGCATAAGGTAATTCTTCAATCGTTACATTGCCGGCACCACCCATGATTGTTGCGCCCGTCCCAGTAAAGCCGCTCATCATTTCAAAATAGGCATCGGTAAAAGAAGGAATAACATTTGACCAGACAAACGGCAATGCTGCAATCAATGGAACCAAAACCCAAGCCAAGGTTAAGATGGCGAAAGCTTCTCGAATACGAAGCTCCTCATCTGGTCGGTAGATGTTCCAGGTTGCAACCCCAAAAGAAATACAAATAGCGGCAGTTCCTCCAAATGACCACCAGTCGGCATCACCATAACCCAATCCCACCATCATCGGGATTAGCATCAGAAACCCCACTACCAAAAGGATGGCGCCCTGAATACCCACAATAATTCTATAATTTAGCATATTTCATTTATCAGATGAGTATCAAACATGCCGGACTGATCTTAAAAAAACAATTGGTGGGAAAAGTTGATAGCAGGCTTGTTGGCCTTAAAATAATACGATCTACGTCCATACACAATCGGAATTTATGTTTGGATAATTCCAGGGTTAAATGTAGGGAGATGAGGGTTGTGGTTTGCCATGTCAATGCCCAAAGCAAGCCATGCCCTGGTTTCTTCTGGCGAAATAATTTCATCCACCCAAAGACGGGAAGCGGCATATGTAATATGTGCTTTGGCTTCGTATTTTGCCGTTATTTCGTCCAGTAAGGCTTGTTTTTCGGCCTCTCCAAGTACAATACACTTTTTTTCTGACTTTGCTACTTGAATTTGAAGTAAGGTTTTTGCTGCTTGGGCGCCGCCCATCACGGCAATTTTTGCGGTAGGCCAGGCAAGCATCAACCTTGGATCATATGCCCGTCCGCACATGGCATAATTTCCGGCACCATATGAATTCCCAATAACAACAGTAAATTTGGGGACAATGGAATTTGCCACAGCATTAACCATTTTTGCACCGTCCTTGATGATGCCACCTTGCTCGGCGCGAGAGCCGACCATAAATCCAGTAACATCCTGCAAAAAAACCAATGGAATTCTTTTTTGGTTGCAATTCATAATAAATCGAGCTGCCTTGTCTGCGGAATCGGAATAGATAACCCCACCCACTTGCATTTCTCCTTTGCCCGATCGTGTGATTTTGCGTTGGTTGGCCACAATCCCCACACTCCACCCTTCGATTTTCGCATATCCACAAAGTAAACTCTTGCCGTAATCTGCCTTATAAGGCGTCCAAGAATTTTCATCTATCAATCCCTCTAAAATAGCCTGCATATCATATGGCTGCATCGGATTTTGAGGAAGGATACTTGATAAAGTAGCCGGAGAAACTTTGGGGTCTTTAGGTTCCGTTCTTACAAATCCGGCGGTAGGCTTGCTCCCAAAATGAGAGACGAGGTTTCTAATGGTACTTAGGCACGTCGTTTCATCGGGCATCTTATAATCGGTCACACCCGAAATTTGTGAATGGGTGGTAGCCCCGCCTAAGGCTTCGTTGTCTGTCTCCTCTCCAATGGCTGCCTTAACCAGAAAAGGTCCTGCAAGGAAGACAGATCCTGTTCCATCTACGATCAATGCCTCGTCACTCATAATTGGCAAGTAGGCACCGCCGGCTACGCAACTTCCCATAATCGCGGCAATTTGTGGAATGCCCAGCGATGACATTTTCGCATTATTTCTAAAAATGCGCCCAAAGTGCTCTTTATCTGGAAAAATATCCTCTTGCATTGGTAAAAATACACCTGCTGAATCCACAAGGTAAATGATCGGTAAATGGTTTTCCATTGCCATTTCTTGGGCACGGAGGTTTTTTTTGGCCGTTATGGGAAACCAAGCACCGGCTTTGACGGTCGCATCATTCGCAACGATCACGCATAGCCGTCCAGCAATACGAGCGATACCCGTAATAACCCCACCAGCCGGACATCCCCCCTCTGCTTCATATTGTTCATATCCGGCGAAGATTCCCCATTCCGCAAATGTACCTTCATCTACAAGTAAATGAATTCGTTCTCGTGCAGAAAATTTCCCACGTGAATGTTCCTTGGATAAAGCCTTTGCGCCCCCTCCTTCTATGATTTTTGCCTTTATGGTGTTTATTTTCATTTCAATAACAGATATTAACTACGCATAGATTTTAGCATCTCCAGCAAGAATGGCCGTGGTAGCCGGGTTAGCTCATTAAATTGTCCTCCAGCATTCAAAACTTCGCCGCCATCGAGGGTTAGTACGGTACCCGTCATGTAAGAACTTGCATCCGACAACAAGAAAACCACAAGCGCTGTTAGTTCATCATGCTCGCCGAAACGGCCTAATGCAACTCGTGACCGCATTTGTTCAGCTACCTGCTCATTCGGAACCAAACGCTTCCATGCGCCCTCCGTTGGAAAAGGGCCTGGCTGTATGGCATTAAGCCGGATATTATAGAACCCCCATTCTACGGCAAGAGACTTGGTCATTGCCTCAATGCCAGCCTTAGAAACGGCACTTGGGATAACAAATGCACTGCCCGTCTGTGCATATGAGGTGGTAATAGAAACCACCGAAGCAGGTTGACTGCGTTCAATCCATTTTTTTGCCAAGGCTTGGGTGGTAAAAAATGCCCCATATAGGTTGGTTTTCACGACCGAGTCGAAGGCATTGGGCGAAATTTCGTGCGTAGGAGCAAGAAAATTTCCCGCAGCATTATTCACAAGACCATGAATAGGCCCTAATTGTGCCTCTGCCGCCGCCGCCATCTCGACGACACTTTCCGCTTCACGGATGTTACAACTAATCCCATTGGCGTTTGCGCCCAAGGCCTGCATATCTGCCACTGTTTCGGCTAGGGGCTCTGGCCTGCGCCCACAAATGGTAACAGCTGCGCCCAATTTGGCACAACGGAGGGCCATAGAACGCCCCAAGCCCGTTCCCCCTCCCGTAATCAGAATATGTTTACCCGAAAGGGCGTCAGGAGAAAAAAGTTCTTTTATCATAATGTTTACCTGAAATACATAAATTGTGCAATTGAAAAGTAGATCATCACGCCAATGATGTCGTTACTGGTGGTCACAAAAGGCCCTGTTGCTTTTGCCGGATCAATTCCATACCGATGTAACAATAGGGGTGCTCCCGAACCAATACTCGCTGCCATAAGAATACATGTCAAAAGGGAAATCCCTACGGTTTCAAAGAGCCTGAGTAAATCAGCACCAGCCATTTCTCCCCAACCAGATAACTTCAATATTAGCATTACACATCCAATCACTAGCGCGAGGGCTATTGCATTTATAAACGCGACAGAAATTTCTTTCAATAGCCGCTTTAGGATGTCGCTCGCCCAAATGTCTCCAGAGGCAATCCCTTGAACTGCAATAGCGGCACATTGAACCCCTACATTGCCAGCTGTTGAACCAATAACCGGAATGAACATCGCCAAGACAACTACTTTTTCGAGAATAGCGGTGAAATTGCCGATAACAAATGCGGAAATGAGGGAGCCTGTAAGACCAAACAGTAGCCAAGGCAAGCGGCCCCGACTTACAGCAAGAACCGAATCTCCAATTTCTTCATCTCCAAAGGAAATCCCGCTCAAACGCTGCAAGTCTTCTTCGGCTTCTTCACGAATCACATCTACCACATCGTCAATGGTGATTCGCCCAATTAATTTCCCATTGACATCAACAACCGGCAATACGGTAAGGTCATATTTCTCCATGATTCTGGCCACCTCCTCTTGATCCATTTCGGGTTGAACCGAAACAATCTCTGTTTCCATGATGGCTCTTAGTGTGGTTTGTGCAGGATTTAGTAACAATTGTTTGAGGGTCACCAATCCTTGTAATACCCCTTCATCATCCAATACATAGACCAAATAAATGGGCTCCACTTCTTCTGCCAATCGCCGTACTTCTTCGGTGGCCTCTGCAACTGTCCAGTACTGTGGCGCCGAAACCAACTCGGTGGCCATCAAGCGGCCTGCGCTGTCTTCTCCAAATTGCAGAAGGCCACGCACCTCTTCGGCATCTTCGAGCGATGTCAACACTTCTTCGGTCAATTCATCAGACAATTCCGATAGTACATCTGCGGCGTCATCCGTATCCATCTCATCCATCATCTCCACAATTTCGGATGCATCCATTTCATCCAGCAGAACAGCACGCAGCGGATAATCCAGTTCTGGTAAGACATCTGCCCGCTGGTTTGCAGGTAACCAATCAAAAAGTTGCCGTGCCTCCTCTTTTTCGAGGCGCTCAATAAGCATGGCCAGGTCAGCATAATGCAGATCTAAAACAATATTCAAGACCATACCCATCTCTTTTTTTGAGATAAGGTCTTCAATATCCTCGATCAATTGATGATCAACTTCAGGAAGCCCGAAGCGGTCTTCATTCGTCTGTGCCATACAGATAACAAACTTATGTATTCAAAGAAAGCGCAACGGCTAAGTTGACAAAATCGTTTGGCATAAGATCTTCTGCCCGCAATCCAGCCCATTTTTCTGGAACCTGCCCCAATGAATGCAGGCTGTTCCGTAAGGTTTTTCGCCTTTGGTTAAAGGCCGTCCGAATCACTTGCCGAAGATACGCTGCTGGAATTGGAAGTTGGCGTTCAGAGGGTGAATAAAAGTTTAATGCAATAACGGCGCTATTTACTTCTGGTTTAGGATAGAACACGCTTGGTGGAACCTTAAACAAAACCTCAGGCCGGGCACATAATTGCGTCGCAACACTCAAAATGCCATATGCCTTGGAATTGGGCGGGGCTACTAAGCGTTGGGCCACTTCATATTGCATCATCAATACAGCCCGCTTTACCATTGGTGCATGATCTATCAGAGAAAATAAAATAGGAGTTGTAATGTAGTAAGGTAGGTTTCCAACCACAAAAAGTGGATATCCAGAAGCCAATGCCTCCCACCCTGTCTCTAACACATCCTCCTGGCGCACCTCCAAGGAAGGGTATTGCTCACTTAACCATGATACAGCTCGTGGATCAACTTCAATGGCCACCATGTCCGGATACAATTCTAATAATAAAGCGGTTAGCGCTCCGGTCCCCGGCCCAATTTCAACAACTTTTGCTCCAGACGGGGCCTGCACCGCAGAAACAATTTTCCGGATGATATTCGGATCCTGTAAGAAATTTTGACCGAATCGTTTTAAGGGAACAAATGGAACTGCCACAATGATGGTGTTTGAGGTGTTGATACTGTGGGAAGATAAGGCATGTCATTAGCGGAAAGAATAATTTGCAATAACGGAATAAAAATTTAGTTCTGTATCACGGAAAAACTTGTATGCACCCTAAAGCCAAAAAAATAACAGCCATTATAAAAATAACACCTGTTTATATCTATGCTGAGTAGATGAAAGAATCTATTCTATCGCTTGACGCTTACAGCTATAAATGTCTATATTGCTAAAAATAAAATTTAATAAATACCTTCACCTAAACATGACAAAAGCAAAACATGACAATAAAAGAAGCAATCATAAAAAGCCTTTATGATTTTGGTACATTAGCAAATTCCATAGAAATTTGTGATCATATTCTGGCAAAACGATACTACGAATTTTCAGGAAAAACTCCTCACGCAACCATTTCAGCACAATTGGGTGATTTTATTAGAAATGGTGACACAAGGGTAAAACGAATCAAACAAGGTAACGGAATTTATGCGTATTACCTAACGCAAAATGAACATACCATTGGAATAGAAATTCTGAGTGGTGATTCAAATGCTTTGGTGTTAAAGCCCCGTAGTGTTAATAAATCGAAGACTTATGCTGAAAAAGATTTACATAAATTATTGAGTAGCTATCTTAAATCTACTGACACTTATTCAAAGACGATTTTCCATGAAAAATCAACTATAAAAGACAATAACCAAATTTGGACTCATCCCGATATGGTTGGAATTAAGTTCCTAAATTTACAGTCAAAAGCAAGCCAAGCGTTTCTAAAGTCCATCAACCGTATAGACACTTTCAAAATAAGTTCTTATGAACTAAAACGCGAAATTAATAGTGATAGCGAACTCAAAAAAGCATTTTTCCAAGCGGTTTCTAATTCAAGTTGGGCAAACTACGGGTATTTAGTTGCTTTTGAATTTAGCGACAACCTAAACGAAGAAATGGCACGACTCAATCAGGCATTCGGCATTGGTATCATAGAACTTAACGCAAATCCGTATGGAAGTAAAATTTTATTCCCTTCCACCTTTCGTGATTTGGATTTTAAGACGATTGACAAGCTCTGTAAGATGAATAGAGAATTTGATAAGTTCATTGAAAAAACAGAAAAATTAATGACAGCAGACGAAAAATATTTCTCTGGCGCCGAAAAGGAATTTAATGAATTCTGCGACAATTTCTTTAAATCAGATACCGAAGTTGAAAACTATTGTAGAGAAAGATATATACCCATTAACGAAGAGGATTAACCGTCTTGATGACGTAGTCAATGTATTGCCTTTATACCACACAAAGAGGAATGCTTTATCAAAGAATAAACAGAATTTGAAAGGCATTATCTCACCGGATATTACGTTTTTTCCGACTGCGGGTATAGTCCTCAAATATAAAAGCTCCCAATTGATCAAGCCCTGAATAGTACGCCCTACCTGCATTTGCCTCCGTCATTTCTTGAATAAAATGTTGAAGATAACCATCATGTGCAATCATAAATGTGGTAATGGTAATACCTTCACGTCGGCAAATAACCGCTTCGTCCAGCACCTTATTCACAATTTTCCGATCCAAACCGTATGGATTTTTATACAGTCGTCCAAATTCATGATGACAACTGGGTTTTCCATCGGTGATCATAAAAATCTGTTTATTGCGGTTTTTTCGACGGCTAAGAATCATACGTGCCCGCTGTAAACCCGCGCGCGTATTCGTGTGAAAGGGGCCTACTTGGAGGTATGGCAAATCTTTGACAGAGACTTCCCAGGCATCGTTTCCAAAGGCGACAATATCTAAAGTATCCTTGGGATAGCGCGTCATAATTAGCTCCGCCAATGCCATCGCCGTTTTCCGTGCAGGTGTGATCCGGTCTTCGCCATACAAGATCATGGAATGAGAAAGGTCAATCATTAAAACTGTAGATGTTGAAGTATGGTGATCGGACTCAAAGACCTCAAAATCTTCTTCTTTCAGTTCCCAGCCATCCGCACCTGTCCGTCGGTAGGTATTGGATAACGTGCCCGTGATATCCAAACGGTTGAGGTCATCACCAAATTGCCAAGGTGTGGTTTCAGGCTGACGCTCATCACCTTTGCCTGCACTTTGTGTTTTATGTTGGCCTGCTTTTCCAGCCCTTACATTTTTAAAAACTTCTTCCAACGATTTTTGTCGTAGCCCCCGTTCCGCCTTTTGGGTGAGGCTCATTTTTCCGTTTTGTACATCTTCTTCCAAAAGTCCTTGTCGTTTTAGGTCTTCAATTAAATTTCCTATGCCATAACGGTCATCAGTAAGCCGATATCTTTGATCCAACTCTGTTAACCATTGCAGGGCTTCTTCCACATTTCCGGCTGCTATCATCAATAATTGCTGGAACAGGTCCATCAACTTGCTTGGCGCACTTGGGGCGTCTCCATGTACCGCCTCAATCCACTGTGTGTAACGAAATAAAAAGTCTGATTTGCCGAGTGGCAACGCCTCAGATGTGTTCATTTGATTCCTCTGTATGGGTTTTGAAGAAATTCCTTTGCACGGTCCCGAGACCTTTGCACATCGGGTAACCGCATAACCAATTGGTACATTTCTTTTGCTTTGGTGCGATCTCCCATTGCATCATAGGTCATGCCTAAACGCAGTCGGCCTAACACGTGAAAGTCCGATTTTTTCTTTGCCTTGGTATCCAATAATAATAATTTTGTCGTGACCGCTTTTGCATTTCCATAATCACCTTTAAAGAGATACAGCCCACTCAAGTAATAATACGCCTGTTCAGCGATGGCAGGTGTGTATCCAGATTGTTTTCGTTCATGTCGGGCAGCCACCTCGTGGAATAATTCTTTCGCCCGCTCACTATATCCAAAATAGTTTTCGGTTCTGGCCTGCAGAATATGGTAAAAAGCATTGTTCGGATAACGAGCGCGCAGCCAGCCGATGTAATAATTTGCTCCTTCATATCGTGGCTCATAAACATAATTAATTTGGAACAGATAGTAAGCGGCTTCTGCACGCATAAATGAGCCACGGTTAAATGTGCGTTTAATCTCTTCAAGCCCTCTCTCGCGGCTCCCTCTCGGTAAAAACCACATAGCATATTTCATTGCAGGATATTTCCGAGGCAAAACATCCGCAAAATAATCATACACCCCCCATCCAAAGTAATAATCGTTGTTTTCCGGTGCAATCTGAGCAGCTCTTGTCACATAATCAACCGCTTCTTTGCCATATTTGAACGATTTAATCCATTCAGACCGATTGGCGTACAGCCTACTTCTGAAGCCTACGGCCATTCCTTTAAAGAGTACGGCATCATAGCTATTGGGATTACGGGCCAACATTCGGTCGCTTCGTTGGCTCACCTGTGTCATTTCCTGGTGAAAGACATCGTCAATGGCTGTATCACCTACATTGGCGAGAATAAGCCACCAACGCGAGAGTGCTTTAAGAAAGGGCCCTGCAGGATGCTGCGGATATTGACGCTCTATATCTGAGAAAATGCGGTCCGCCTCTGTGAAGCGCATGTCATAAGCCGCATCTACCCCCCTCATTGCGCGTTGTACAAAGAGTGAATCTTTCATCAGGTCTTGGGCTTGTATGCTCCACCCAAAGAAAAAGAAAAAGAACCACAGTGAGCGGCGTATATGATGCCTCATATGTGTTAGAATAAAAAAGGATGAATGGTATATGCCTAAAGCCGCGTAACGGTTCCACTTAATGCGGCCAAAGGCCCATCTTCCTGCATCCACCAAATTTCGCCAGCAGTTTGGACTTCTTTGCGGAAGACCAGAATAAATCCCTTCCGGTAAGCATCATTTACATCCGGCTTTTTGACCGCTTCAAAAGCTGCTTTACTGGTATAAATTTGCAGGTTTGAGGGGCCGAGTTTTGTTACAACGGCTTTTACAAGACCAACATAGGCTTCTTTGGTGTGGATACCTGGCACCAAAAGGGCAACCGCCTTTCCCATAGGCGTTTCGGTTTCCGAAATCACTTCATAATCAGGCAAGGAAAGAGACCCCTTCTGACCGAATGAAACGGGTTTTTCTTTGCATCCAGTCACAAAAATGAGGAGCCAGAAAATTAATAAAGGGGTGTAAAGCGGGTTTCTCATCTTTTTTCCTCTAAGATACAAAAAAAGCAGCCCCGGAAAGAGGGCTGCTTCATTAGCTCATAGACTCAGCATACATCAATCATCAAACCTGAGGTTACCAAGTCCCGCAATTTCACCGAGGGTAGCAGGGCCGCTGGTGCCCGCATTTGCCTGATACTCCTCCAATGCTTTACGCTCTTGGCTCTTCTCTTTGTCTTTTTCTGCATCCTGTGCTTCTTTCTCCGCTTGTTTGGCCGCTTGGAGGATGGCCTTTTCGCTTAAAATAATGCGCTTATCCGCTTTATTGAATTCAATCACCCGCACCGTAAGCAGATCGCCCGGTTTGTAAGATTCTTCAGGATTCTTGGCAGGTTTTGCCAAATGCCCGGCGGGAATAAAGGCTTCCACATCGAGTGGCATTTCTACAATAACCCCGTTTTCATTAAAACGAACAACTTTCACTTCGACATCCGTTCCAACGGCATACGCATTTTCAAATTGGCTCCACGGATCGGTCGAGACCTGCTTATGTCCTAAAGAGAGGCGGCGGTTTTGTTGGTCAATGTCCAAGACCACCACATCAATCTCATCTCCTTTTTTAACCACTTCTCCAGGATGACGAATCTTCTTTGTCCAAGACAAGTCAGAAACGTGTACCAAGCCATCTACACCTGCTTCAATTTCAACAAATACCCCGAAGTTGGTCAGGTTGCGTACAACCCCTTTGGTAACGGTTCCAGCCGGGAAACGCGCTTCAATCTCGGTCCAAGGATCGGGTTCGAGTTGCTTCATTCCCAATGAAATCTTTCTATTTTCGGAATCTATACTTAGGATTTTAACCTTTACATCGTCACCTAAGGAGACCATTTGGGTGGGGTGCTTGATGTGTTGTCGCCAGCTCATTTCGCTGATATGCACCAATCCTTCAATCCCTTTATCTAATTCCACAAATGCGCCATAATCAGTGATCGAAACCACTTTTCCTTCCACATCTTGGCTTTCTTTGAAGTTCTCTGCAATCTGATCCCACGGATGGGCTTGCAATTGCTTCATCCCAAGGGAGATACGGTGACGGTCTTTGTCGTAATCCAACACAACCACCTGAATCTTTTGATCTAATTCAACGACCTCACTGGGGTGCGAGACCCGCCCCCATGAAAGGTCGGTAATATGCAGGAGGCCATCCACACCACCAAGATCAATAAACACACCAAAGTCGGTAATGTTTTTGACGGTTCCTTCCAGAACCTGGCCTGGTTCCATCTTATCTAGAATGCGCGAACGTTGGTTTTCAAGGTCTTTTTCAATAAGCGCCTTATGGGACACAACCACGTTGCCATTTTGCTCGTTCAACTTCACAATTTTGAATTCCATGCGTTTGTCAAGATACGCATCGAAGTCCCGAACGGGGCGAACATCAATTTGTGAACCGGGCAAAAAGGCTTCCTTTCCGAAGAGATCTACAATCATACCACCTTTAATCCGGCGGATAATCAGACCTTCGATCACTTCATCATTCTTGAAGGCTTCGTCAATCCGTTGCCAACGACGCAATTCAGTGGCACGGCGACGTGACAACATAGGCTGGCCTTGACGGTCTTCGAGTCTTTCGAGGAAAACATCCACATCGTCTCCAATGGCAATTGGGCCATCAAATTCGTTTTTGGAAACCACCCCGTCCGATTTAAAACCGATATCTACTACCACGTCTTTTTCGCCAATACTGACGACTTTACCGGTCAGGATATCCCCTTCCGTGAAGTCCACTTTGATCGGGTCATATTGAGCGAGCATTTCCAAAAAGGCCCTGTCTGCATCACTCTTCTCCTCATCCAAAGCATTCAGTTCGTCAAGGTTATAAACCCGTCCTTCTCGCTTGCCATAATACCCTTTCTTTACCGTCTTGGGTGCAACCGGACGCAAGACTTCGTCCATACTGGCGGCATCTGCCAATCCGGTATCTTCTGTAGCAGGTACGATTTCTGCTATGGGTGCATCTTCCACCACCATTTCGGCAACGGGTGCAGATTCCACCGCAGCGTCATCCGTTGTTGCAACTACTTCGTTTGTGGCGTCCTGCACGCTTTCGGCTTCGGCAGGTTGAACATTGTTTAGTTCATCACTCATAAAAACTTTCGGGCATCAAGGACTTTCCTTTACAGGCGAGACAGTCTTGGGCACCCTTCTCCTACATTGCTCCCGTTTGTGCGTATCCCGAACGACAACATACGGGGTTTAAAGGTTTATAAAACAGTGAATTAAGTTGTTTTCAATTTTGCTTCCGCAATCACCCGATTTACTTGCTCATCAATACCGAGTGCTGTGGTGTCTAACACAATGGCATCTTCTGCTTTTCGGAGCGGCGCCATTGCCCTCGTGCTATCCTGCGCATCTCGTGACTCGATTTCTAATCGTATCGCTTCAAAATCAGCCTCTATGCCTTTTGCATTCATCTCAGCAACGCGCCGCTTTGCACGAATTTTGGGGTCTGCGGTCAAAAAAATCTTCAGATCCGCCTCTGGAAATACCACGGTTCCAATATCTCGTCCATCCAAAACCACTCCTCCGTTCTGAATTAGCTGCTTCTGTGCGGTCTGGCGTTGCAGGACAACCAATTTATTTCGGACGATGGCCTGTGTAGCCACTTTACTTGCCATTCCGGTCACTTGCCGTGTTCGTATCTTAGACGTCACATTCTGACCAGAAACCCATACCTGCATTTCGTCAACTGCTGGCGTTACAGCCAACTCCAATTCCTCTACAAAAGTAGAAAAGGCCACGTCTTCTATGTCCAAATCAGCCGCTAAACAAGCATACGCAATTGCCCGATACATGGCACCCGTATCCAAATAAAGGAGTCCCAAGGCTTTTGCAACCAATTTTGCAGTCGTACTTTTTCCGGAACCTGCAGGTCCATCAATGGCGATAATCAAGATTTCATATTTTTTACAGCCTGAGAATATACAAAAAAGCCTGCTTCTTATCAGGAGCAGGCAAATAATTACCTAAATTCTTCACTTTTAAGGATTGGAACCATAGGTCTTGCTTACAACGTCTATGGCATTCGGAAAACGAAACGGCCCTAATGGGGTCTGAATGGTAGGTCGGGCACTGAGTCTAAGGTTTACGGGATTATCTCCAGACCCTATGAGGTTTTTTACAAGTTCAACAAGATTTTGGGCATTTCCTTCAACAAAGTCCACGGCATTAAGCTTAATTTGGACCGGAATGTCCACACGTTGGCCCGCAGGCAACGAAATGGGCTGATTTAGAAGCCCTGACACAGTTTCTTTGTTTTGTAGAAAAAGAGTCCACTCCATTGTAGAGAGCTTTGCCGTGACGGGTAAATTTTGAGGAGCCTCGGCAGCCACATGCAGGTTAAAAGAAAGTGGTACATCACGCCTTGCAATGGCTTGTGTGACACGCAAAAGGTCTAAAGCACCAAGATCGCGTGCGGACTTGAGGTTAAGTACATCAATACCAGCAAGTCGTACATCACTTACCCGGTCTAGGTCAAACTTCATCAGTTTAAGGCTGGACAACTGTTGTAGATTCTGGCAAGCTGGCAGCGAGATTAACCAGATGAACAGCATCAGGAGGCTACTTCTTCTAAGTATGTATTTTTTCATTTGCTTTAACTTTAATGATGAAAGAGAAAATAGGGCTTAAAGCTCAACCCCAACCCGTCAAAGAGACAAATTTATTGCGCAAATTAAACCATGCTGAAATTCCAAGGCCGTCTTTGTCCGAAATTTCTTCGTTACGGCGACATCCAGTCGTGGCTGTCTTAGACAATATACGATCGGTTCATAATGTTGGCGCTATTTTCCGAACCTCCGATGCCCTGCTCGTAGAGCATCTGTACCTTTGTGGAATAACGGCCACCCCAGATACGCATCCAGACATTCAGAAAACGGCCTTAGGGGCACAGGATACGGTTCCTTGGTCCTACCATTCTGAAACGTCTCTTGTTTTGCAAAATCTACGGGAACGCAGTTATACTATTGCCGCTTTAGAAATTGCCAATGTATCGCGTTTGGTTCAAGACATACAACAAGAAGAATTTCCCATGGCTTTGGTGGTAGGCCACGAAGTTTTTGGGGTCTCCGATGCGGCCATGTGCCAGTGCGATTTTGCCCTCGAACTCCCACAGTTTGGTGTAAAACAATCTCTAAATGTCTCAGTTGCTTATGGGATTGCTTTATACGGGCTGGCACACCAACTAAAACTATTGTAGGATCACGGATTTTCTCGGTAACAGCGCAAGAGCGCATTGGCGGCAACACTCGGAACCGTTCTACCTTCTTTTACGGCTTGTTCGTATGTTGGGAAAGTTTCGCGAATGGCGGGATGGTGATAAAAGTGGCCTTTCAACGCATTTTCGACGATCTGATGTAGCCAAAAGGCCGATTGTTCGGTTCGTTTTAAAGCCAGCCAACCGTTTTTTTGCATACATTCGTGGTGCGCAAGAATCATGTCCCAAACCTCATCAATTCCTGTTCCTTCCAAAGCCGAACATGTTTTCACTTTGGGGGACCAGCCAGAATCGTTTTCTCTGAACAAATGGAGTGCACGTTTGTAGGAGATACGTGCCGCCTCTGCAGCCGTTTTGTTACTTCCATCAGCTTTATTAATCACAACACCATCCGCCAGTTCCATAATCCCCCTTTTAATACCTTGCAACTCATCTCCTGCACCAGCCAGCATCAGCAGCAGGAAAAAATCTACCATAGATGCAACCTGTGTCTCGGATTGTCCGACCCCGACGGTTTCCACGAAAACCACATCGAAACCAGCCGCCTCGCACAATAACATCACTTCACGGGTTTTGGGCGCTACTCCACCCAATGCCCCACCAGAAGAAGTGGGCCTAATAAACGCATTGGGATGATTCGATAAGGCTTCCATGCGGGTCTTATCGCCCAAAATACTCCCCCGTGTTTTTTCACTACGTGGGTCTATGGCCAAAACAGCTACTCGATGACCGCGAGACGCCACATACAATCCAACAGCTTCGATAAAAGTACTTTTCCCAACACCCGGAACCCCGGAAATACCAACCCGAATACCCTTACCTGTATGTGGAACACACCGCTCCAATACTCGCTGCCCCAAGTCTTGATGAGCCGCCGAGGTACTTTCCATTAAGGTAATCGCACGACTTAAAATCATTCGGTTTCCCGAAAGAATGCCCTCACAAAAGGCATCAACATCTGGCAAAGGTAGTCTCATATTCGGAAAATAATGGCTTATTTTTGTCAGAAAATAGCGCCTTTCCGCCCAAACGCGACGTTAAGAATTAAAAAAACGACAAGAAAAGTAGTCTAAAGAAAAAGGGCAAGTCCGTTGAAAGCCTGACCGCCCTGTAGTTTTTCCATTTTCCCTTAACACCCATGTCAGCTATTACGCCCTCGTTATCGAATCCCAAAACACCAACCACCTTGTTTGCGTAATTGGTCTGCAACCTGACGACGTGCAGCCTTTACATTGATCACAGGCATTTGCGTATAACCTTCGATGCCAGCCAGAATGTCCTCAAGCAACCCTGCTTCAGCAAAAGCAGATAAGGCATCTGTTGCCAAGTTGCGGCATTTGCGGGATGCCTCCAATAAAACCAAATCCAGCATGGCTTCATAGACCGAGAAATTTTCCTCTGGCTTAATCTGATGCAATTTTTCAATCCTCAATAAAACCGATTCTGTGGTATATATTTCGGTAATGATGTCTGAGAGATTCATGAGGATTTCCTGCTCTTCTTTCAGATTCAACTTGCCTTCTGTCTGTGCTGTCAGTGCATGACCAATGGTAAGCAAAAATACCTTCTTCAGTTGGGCCACCTGGAATTGTGCTGCGGCATATCGTTCTTTAGGGCGGTTAGTACCCAAATGACCCGACAACACCTCGTCTTGTACCTCAAAAATAGGGGTTAACAAATCTATTTCGCCTTTCATAAAACGACGAAGCAACATATCCACCATCAATAAGCGGTTGATTTCATTCGTACCCTCAAATATGCGGTTAATCCGGCTATCGCGATATGCCCTTGCAGCAGGATATTCTTCACTGAAGCCAATCCCACCATGTATTTGCACATTTTCGTCCACGCAATAATCTAAGACTTCTGACCCCAAGATTTTAAGAATGGAGCACTCGATGGCGTATTCCTCTGCAGCGTCCAACATTGCTTCGGTATATGATTTTCCCGAAGCAACAGAGGCCTCTTTTTGTAAGTGCATTTGGTTGGAGACGCGGTAAATGGCGCTCTCGCTGGCAAAAATTCGTGTGGCCATTTCACCTAACTTATACTGAATCGCACCAAAATTACCAATGGGTTGCCCAAACTGAAAACGCTCACTGGCATAACGAGTGGCTTCAGTAAGGACACCTTTACTACCTCCCGTGCAAAGTACGCCCAATTTATACCGACCGATATTGAGCACATTAAAAGCGATTAGATGGCCTTTCCCAATTTCTCCCAGCACTTGATCTACAGCAACCGCCACATTCTCGAAAAATACCTGACGTGTAGAAGACCCCTTGATCCCCATTTTGTCTTCTTCCGCACCCAAAGTGAGCCCCGCAGATTCTTTTTCTACAATAAAACCGGTAAACTTCTCCCCATCTATTTTTGCAAATACAATAAATACATCTGCAAATCCGGAGTTGGTGATCCACATTTTCTGGCCATTGAGTATATAATGGGAACCATCATCACTTAAGACAGCATGGGTTTTGGCTGCCAAGGCATCCGAGCCACTTGCTGGTTCTGTAAGACAATAAGCGGCTTTTAGTTCACCAGAAATTAACCCAGGTAAATATTTTTCTTTCTGTACATCGGTGCCAAAATATAGAATGGGCAACATCCCGATCCCTGTATGGGCAGCTAAGGCAACACTGAAAGAGCCTGCAGGCCCCATTACATCTGCTATCAAGGTATTGGTATTGGTATCCAAGGCTGTTCCACCATACATTTCGGGCATGTGTGCCCCCAATAACCCAAGTTCTCCCATTTTCCTAAGCAATTCGGGTGTAACTCCTTCAGCCTGCTTTTCGATCTTTTCCCGCTGGGGGAACACTTCTTGCTCCAAAAAATCTTTGGTCATCTGCAAGATCATCTGTTGTTCTTCGTTGATTTCCTCCGGAATAAAAACCTCCTCTGGAGCGCCAGAAACGGTTAAAAACATTCCTCCTTTCAGAAGTTCAGCGGTTGGGGCTGTCTGCATCATGATCGTATTGGATAAGCGGTGGAAAATGAAAAAATCTATACAACTTTGTGCCCCTCGAACGGGTTGTTCGTGTATGAAAGGGCTTTTTGGACAATTTAACGCAATGCGGCACAACAAGTTAACAGTGTTAAGATGAATTTAACAAGAATACAAATTAAAAAAGAAAGGGAGTAAATATGCTAATCTTGGGTTATCCGAAAATGGCCCGTCTGCTTCCAAAGAAATAAGGCATCATTCTCGACCGTTCCAAATCCATAATTGTGTACCACCATGAGCCGATCCCCTTTCGCAATCCGGTTTGTAACAAGGCCAATGTGGGTGAGGCTTGGTGGGATGATCCAAGTGACAATATCACCAGGTTTATAATGACGTGCTTCTTGGGATACAGGTATTTCCCAGCCTTTTCGCTGAAAAAACCGCACTAAATTGGGTACACGGCGATGGTCTATGTTTGGATCGGGCCTGGACATGTTCCAAAGTTGGGGATATTTTCCAAAACTTTTTCGCATGTCTTCGTGTACTTCTTTTTGGAGGTCTATGTTAATAGACCGCAATGCGCGAATCAGCACATCCGAACAGACCCCGGTGTGAATCGGTACATCTCCATTAGGATAAGACAACGTCCGATAAGCGGGATCATATCCAGTTGTATGGCCAATTTGTTGAAGCGCTGCTGTAATGAGTCGTTCTACAACAGGATCTGTAATGGCTACACGCCGAATAGGAGCAGCGGCAGGAGCAGTATCAGCCTCGTCTTGTGGATCATCTTTTGATTCTGGAAAACATCCCGTACCGGATACTAACAAAAGCGCCATAATCGCCGCTGCTGCATTTCTTTTCATCTAATCACCCAAGCTAAACCGTCATTTCGTTTTCCTAACATGGGTAATAGACAGTGTTTTGGTAAATGTTTCTCCGTGGATTCGCAAGAAATACGTGCCTTGCGCCAGTCCATTGAGATTCATGCTTTTTCGGTAGCGAACCAGTGGAGAGACTTCTTGTGAGCCGGCGGAAAGCAGTTGGCGCCCCTGTAGGTCCAACACCTGAAAATCAATTCGTTGTTGCTTCGCCACCGTCACCTCAACTGTTAGGTGTTCACCGAAAGGATTGGGGTAAACCCCGCCAATCTGATAACCCTCTGGAAGATTAGAAACTTCGATGCGTTGGGTGGATGTATAGGAGGCCAAACCATTTTTATCCACTTTTTTTAGCCGAAAAAAATAGGTTCCAAGGGCCAACTCGCCTGGCTGATAATTGTAGGTGGCCCCGGTTTCTGGCGTCCCTTTGGCGGGCAAGAAGGCCATAGACCGAAACATTCCCATTTCGGGGCCTCCTCCTTGCTGTGTTAATTCTGCAATTTCAACCCAAAAACCATCGAAATTTGGTTCTGAAGTGGTTTCCCATTTTAATGCTACGCGCTGATTTTCGAAAACGCTGGTAAAGGAAGTGAGGGTAACCGGAAGGGGTACAGAACAAGTAGGTTGGGGATCAAAAATTAACATCACAATAACGGTCCCCATATTCATGCCAGAGAAGCCAAATGGGTTATACGCAGCATGATTCGCAACTGCAAAACCCAGAAATCCTTCCGAAGATGAAGTCCCGTAGTTGTTATCAAACCCTGTTGTATCTCCTGCACTGCCACCCAACTGGTAATCTTGGATCAAAACCAACCTGCGATGCCCCCAAGCAGAGCCTTTGTCTTCATAAATCCATCCAAAAATAGCACGTTCAATGGGCATAGGATTTGAAGAACCCGAACTCCAGAACGCCGCAAGATTCTCGGAGTAGGCGATAAACTCTCTACAGTTTGCTGGGATCGTATTCTCAACCCGCGTAAAGGGATCTAATCCTAATGGGTGTGCCGGAGTTGCATTATGCGCAAATTGGTTGACCGAGATTAAATAATCGGCATAAGACTGGGCTGTGTTTGTAAGTTCATCATTTATGCCTTCCAACGGCAGACCCTTCACGGCCATTCCACCATAGTTGACATTAGCACGAGCGGTTCTTTCTGCATTCACCAAAAAGAATCCTTTTTCGTTAAAACTCATTGCATCCCAAACGGACTGAGAGGGCATAGTGAGGTTGCCCAGTATGTTACTGGTAAGCCCCAACTGTGTTTCTTCCCCCCTTCGGCCAGCATTAAATGCATTAGAAATATCCGTAACCGTAGAAGTTCCAGCGCTCCAAGTAATATCGTCTATTAAATCTGGCGGCGACTGGGCAAAAACAAAGGCAAAAAAGGTACTTGCAAATATGAACAAGGAAGATATTATTTTCAGCATAGGATAACGTGTTTTTAGGTATTCAGCTATATTTATATCATTGGTATAAACCTGTATTATTAGGTTTAGTTACATTGTAAAATGCAGTATTACATAAAAAATTAGACCTTATGACACCTAATTTTTTACGTGCTTAGAAATATAAATAAATATAAAAACACATACAAGACTTTTATCAGTAATTGCTCATTCTTTCTTTTGAGGTGCAAATGCTAGCTTCAAATAACCGCCTCGAGCATTGGCATCGGTCACAACACTGGGCATTCCATTAATAAGGTCAAGCGTTGGTTCATGAATGTGTCCGCTTATCGTAGCCAATACATTTGGTGCTTGGGTCACCTCCGTATAGAACTGAATGGTTGTTGCAGAATGCCCTTCTTCAGGCCACCGTTCGCGCCGCTCCAACTGATAGCTGCGATCATTTTGAGCATTCCAATCAGGATGCCCACAACCATACCCCACTTTTCGCCCCATCGCATACAAAGGGATGTGCATCATCAAAACGGTTGGTTTTCCAGAATGAAGTGCGCTCCTTGTGAAAGCGAGTTGTTCCGGCAAGATTTCATAATAAGAATTATCAAGCAAAACAAACTGTACACCTGCAACCTCCCGAACTTGCATCAGTGGATTTTCCCCTTGGTATAACCGGAGCAAGCGATTATTCACCCATGAACGCCTCAACAATTCTAAAGAACCTTCCATGCCTTCATAGTGCCAGTCATGATTTCCAGCCACATAGACATAGGGGAGTTGGCTTTCTTTTAGTTGTGCTTCAGCCCATTCGATTGCAGCTTCGGACGGAAAACTAAAAATATCGCCCAGGAGCGCCACAAATGCAACCTGTTCCTGACGTGCAATGGCGAGTGTTTCGAGAAAACATGTTTCCGGATTCGTGACACTTCCCGTCTTCACATGTCGCGTTTGGTTGTACGCTTTAGCCATTCGGCCACTAAACGCTTTGAACGGCGTCCCTCTGTCATCATCACGAAACAAGTGGGTATCTGCCATCACCAATACCTTAAAAGGCTCTTTAATCTGGTCGTGATAGAACGTTAGTTGGTTCCCATCTTGCGAAAAAGCACCCCGATTGATCTTGCCCGCAATAGAACTTTTGGCTAAAAACCCCAAACCGGAAGCGGCAGCACCGATGGCCATCAGAACGTTACGTCTTTTCATCTTTTCCTTATTCCACCTTTTTTGTAAAAGCATACACCAACGGGTCTAAAAAGTCTGGACGAACTTGTATGGTAAAAGACTTTACCTCACCTTTTTCGGCTTTAAATGGGATAAAAGTCCGACCGAATTCTGGGTCATTAAACCTTACAAGGAATCTGTCGTTGTGCCAATGTTCAAGTATGCCTACGATACCCGGATGTGCCAATAAGTGAAGCTGGATTTTGTCGGCCAAAATTTCTATTTGAATTTGGCCATAGAGTTCATTTTCATACACTCCCGACATAGATGCCAATGCGAAACTTGGTTTCTTTTCCGGATTTTTACGGTTTTCTTCGTTCCGCCAAATCCGCTCATTTTGCGCATCTTGTTGCTTTTGCTGATCCAAGAAATATTTACTCCAATCCTTTCTCGGTCGGTTAAGGTAAGCATCTACAATATAATACATCAAAGCGGTTGGTAACGAATTACCCGTATCCAAGTTGCTTAGAATTACCCAACCGAGGTTTAATTCTGGCATAAAGCCAGTTTGGGATATCATCCCATCCACACCGCCACCATGTTCGAATAAAACTTTACCATGATAATCCCGGATAAACCACCCCAATGCATACCCACCGAGATGCGTTTCGGGAAAGTCCAGATTATCGTATGGCATGTATGCAATCAGATTGTTGGGATAATGTGTTCTCCGAATCACATCTCGTTTAAAAATTTCCTTCCCGTCCACTTTTCCCAAGGAATCGGCTTGCAGCATCAGCCAACGCGCCATATCCCCTACCGACGAAGTAATTGAACCTGCAGGCCCAATGTTGTTAATATTTCGATAAGGTATTGCTGTCAGTTGGCCTTCTATATTGATTGTATGTGGCATAGCAACATTTTCAAATTCCGGCAGGGCGTCATGCCTTGTGGCGCTTCGGGACATATCCAATGGCCTGAAAATTCGCTGAACCACCCACTCGTCCCAGCTACTTCCGGCAGCGGCACCTGCCAGTTCACCCGCTGCCATGAATGGCACGTTTTGGTAGCCAAATCCAGAACGAAATCCATAAATCGGTTTAATGTGCTGATAGCGCCGGAGAATTTCGGTGCGGTCGTACCGACTTCCCCAAGCCACCAAATCTCCATGCCAAGTTCCAAGACCAATTCGATGGCACAATAAATCACGAACGGTAACTAAGGCTGTTGCATGAGGGTTGTTTAATGTGAAGTAGGGGAGGTGTTTTTGGACTGGGTCTTCAAGACTTAGCTTTCCTTCATAAGCGAGTTGAGAGACCATCAATGCAGTAAATGCCTTGGTATTGGAACCAACTGCAAAAATGGTTTCTGGATCAACTTTTTCAGGCTTTCCAATTTCCCGAACGCCAAAACCTTTGGCATAGACCAACTTTCCCCGATGAACGATGGCCAATGATAGGCCAGGAATTTTCCATTCGGCCATTGCCGCGCCCACATAGGCTTCCAAGTCGGTTAAGCCTACTGGAAGTTGCTGGGCATTTAGCTGAGTCAGACACAAGGCCCAAAGAAGAAAGAACCTTTTACGTAGGGTTAACTTCATGACAAATAGGGTTCATTTTCGACATTGTCTATTTCTTGAAGTTAAATCCTTTTCTTAACAATCTCAATTTTTCTGAAGAAAAGATTTACACCCGATTATTTTTTATGGCAAGATGGTCGGTACACCTTTCATGCTATGCAAGTAAAAACCATGTCTTAATAAAGGGTATAAAGCGCTTTAAGCATAATCATGAATGAACCAGATGCGTAATATGTTTAAGATGAAGCGTATCATGCAAGAGCTCTGCCCGAAATCTTTTTCCATCAAACGTCAGAACGTTGAGCGATGTATTGGTATGCTTGATCTGTTCCATTCTGGAAAGTCCGTAATCAGAAAGAATACTCGCCAACAATACTCGTAAAAACCGACCATGTGTTACAATGAGTACCGATTCTCCGTGATGCTGAGAAACTATATTCATAAGTGCACGTTTGGCCCGCTTTTCAACTTCAAGAGCGGATTCCCCGCCAGATATTTTGGCTTCAAAATCACCTTTTTGCCATTGCAACCGCACTTCTTCAAACGCTTTACGAAGGGCTTCATCCGGTTGTTTTCCCTCACAAATTCCCCAAGAGATTTCTTCAAGGTCTGTCATTTTTCGTGGATTCAGGTAAGGATGTGACCGAACTACGGTTTCTGCTGTTTGTACCGCTCGAAGGAGCGGACTACAATACACCGCATCCAGCCAAACATTGGATAAGCGCTCCCGAAGTGCCTCCGCCTGAAGCAGCCCATTTTCATTCAAGGGGGCATTAACTCCCCTCCCCTGCACAATGCCAGCACGGTTTAAATCCGTCTCACCATGCCGAGTCAAATAAATTGTCGTCATATACCTCAAAATCCTCAGTTCTTATCTTCTACAAGCTTACGTGCTGCTTCAACATTGATATTATGGCTTAGGGCTTCTTTATAAAGCAGGGTTTTTAACAAAAAATCGGCGATAGGCATCCCGAGTTTTTTCTCCCAACTCCGGTGTAACCAATTTTCGACCATTTTATACAATAGCTGAAAGCGTAAAAGAACATAGCCAATCAGCCCCATCAAAACACCTTCTAAAGTCCCAATTTGATTCGTAAGGCGATACCAGTTGGCCAGTGCAAACCATACTGCAATGTTTACGGCCAAGGTCAGCCAAGGCTTGCCTAATAACTGAAGTATTCGCATTTTTCCTTCGCTGATCGTTGGTGGGGCATACAATTCCCAGAGCAACCAAGTTATCAATGACAATATTAGAGACAGGGGGTAGATGGGAAGAACCAACAGCAAGAGTGGCAAGACCCAAAGTGCTATGGTGCCGCCAGTTTTATGCCAATCAGAAACCAAGGGAATGAAAAAGGTTAGCGGCTTTAGGCGTAAGACTTCTCCTACACTCTTGTCTAACTCGGCCTCGGTGACCAAAAATTGAATGCCCGATGAAGGCACAAATATGCCGCGTGGGGTATCTACATATACCGCTGTTTCTAATTTTTCTAATGCAGCCTCGCCCGCTGAAAACTGAAATTGGCTCATTGTGGTTTTACTTTATCCTTTTGGAAAGATAGATTCACGTTTTAATCGAACCTGAATG
Organism: Bacteroidetes Order II. bacterium; assembly: GCA_016788705.1. NCBI lineage: Bacteria > Pseudomonadati > Bacteroidota > unclassified Bacteroidota Order II. > Bacteroidota Order II. bacterium. The sequence continues at coordinate 112,187 of JAEUSQ010000018.1, read as the reverse complement.
GTTGGATTTTGCATCCCGGTTGCGGTCAGTACAGGTACTAATATACGACGAATTGCTTTCACCGTGTTTTCAGAAGCCTTCCCTTCTGCTTTTATCAAACGCTCTTCACCGATTTGGCGCATCTCGTCTGGTATGCTGCGAATAGCCTTATGCTCTAAGTGCTTTCCACTATACGCTTGAAACCTTGCCCATCCCACCTTGGTTTGAACATCCATCTTATTCATCTCTGGTTCCACTGAAAAAATACCCACAGGCGGAATGTAAACAACTATATTTTCACCAGTTACCTCTATGTCCTTCGATGTAATCTGGCCAATTGGGAACCCGTAGGTCACACGTCCTGGGACCCGTACCTGAACTTCTGTTGTGCCCATTGGGATGCCCCAAAGTGTTTTATCGTCGGATATCTTTTTCGTGACTTCCATGCCAAGATAACCCGTAACCAAATAGGTGGTATCGGCCTCCACTTGTAACGTTCGCATGACCACTTCTCGGACTTGTTGGCTGCTGAGGCCAAACGTGATCCCACGCATAGACCACCCGATCACCGATCCAGAAATTAGCAGGACAATGGCTGCCACCCCTAGCAGGATATAACGACCTTTTAAAAACATATGTGGTTGGTAAGGTTAGATGTTGGGTTTAATTGCCTTCATCACGGACAATAAAGTATGACAATTTTCGGTGTATTACCCGGCTCAAACGCACATTTAGCCCTTTTGGTGTTTCGATAGACGCCGTTACGGTGCCATCGGAATAATCCGCAGCAATTCGTTCATAGGAGACATAAGCCCGAAACCCTTCTGACTCCTCTGCCTGTTTGAATTGCGAAACAGGCACCCGATATACCACTTCAACCTGAGGCGGATTAAACTGAACCCGGCTCACATTTGCGGGAAGATCTGTCACTTCTACACGCAAGCTTCGAGAGGATTCTGTAAATTGTTCTACAGGAACGATCAACATTGCATCTGAAATATTCGACTCCACCAAGCCCGATAAGGTGTCTGATAGTTGCACCATTTCATTTATGGAGGCACGTACATTCTTAAAATTTTGTTCTTTTATTGGCCAAACGGAAAGATTCCGCAAAATTCGTTCTGGGCCTACAACCGTCACATAGGTGGGTTCAAAAACAGGCTTGCGCACCGCTTCGTAGGTTGTGCTATACGATATTTTTCCCCGAAATTGAACAGGAACCCGCTTTGTTGTTTTTTTGTCCAATTCCAAGAGAGTCTGCGCAGGTGTAATCTTCACAATACTCACCCCCATCGGAAACTGCCTTGGCTGAATCAGTTTCTGAAAGTCAATCCGTCGGGCACTTCCTGTATTTTTCACATTCACACCAATGGGCGGTGGCTGCTGGGACAATTGCAAGAGTTGCCAACCCACCCCCGATACTTCTACCTGTACTTCCTTTGGAAAAGCGTTTAGCGGCATATATCCATCCGGTAATTGCTGTAAAACAACGGGAAGAGACACCTCATAAGTATAAGATTTACGCATATTAAGGGTAAACCAAAGCAACAAAGAAATACATACCGCAACGACCATCATAAACCAGCGGCTGACTTGATCGGTGTCTGGCCGATTTTGATTATACTGCGAAATCAGACGATCCCGAAATTGTTCGATGGTGGTTTTTTTTCTTCTCATACTTTCTAAGTCTTTAAAAAACAAATTTTTATTACATCATTTAACACACAGTCTTAACCGATTGATTTATTTAAAGGTAAGACCTTGGCCGTGCGTTCCAATTACCCCACTCATGAATTGAATAGGTTTTTATTGAATGCTCCAGAAAAGAGGTTAGATGTTGCATGATCGGCAAGAAAAGGGCACACCTTCTTTCGGTTTTATGGACGTACTCCATTAAAAACTGTGAATCTGTTTAACCAAAATGGCTTTGTATCTCCCAAAACAAAGTTTTTTTTCCACACTTTCCCGTTTATACTTTACTTTGGTATATTATTGTTGTAATTTATCTTTCAGTAAGGAATTTTATTCCACTGGGGCTAACTTCATTTCTTACATAGCATCCCCAAATTACTACCTTAACCCACTTTAAGTCATTCTAAACAACATTACCATGGCAGGTAACAGACAAAAAAAATGGCTAAGCCTCCAAGAGGCAGCCGACCAACTTGGCGTGCATTTTACTACTGTTCGTCGTTGGGTTGACCAAGGAGCAATTCCAACCCTATTAACTCCGGGTGGTCACCGTCGCTTTTCTCCCGAAGACTTGGAAGAATTTGCCCGTAAACACCGTCGTCATTACATTCGCGAAGGAATCGAAGACAGTTGGCAACGTCACGCCCTCAATCACACACGTGACGCCATCCATATGACACGCTCCACATGGTCCAGCCGCTTTGGCTCGGAGACCTCTATCGAGCTACGCCGTCTTGGCAAGCAGTTGATGGACGTGATGATGCAGTTTATTAGCGCCGAAGACCTCCAAGCCCATCGCCTATTAGACCAAGCAGAAGAAATTGGCCGTCATTATGGAGAAATCATGGTACGTGGCAAAATGTCCTTGCCGGATATGCTCAACTCTATCTCGTTCTTTAAGAACAGCTTGGTTGAGGCCACCGTCTCCATGCCGGAATCTCAGGCGAAGCCACAATTGAACAGCCAAATTATCCGTCGCATAAACGAGGTAATGGGTGCTGTAGAATTGGCCCTCGCTGCTGTTTATGAGAAACACCATTGAGCACGTGATTTTATTGCTTCAAGCCGCTTCTTTTTACAAAGGAGCGGCTTTTTTGTTCATTCGGGCTTATGTGTACCTGCGTGTTAATTTATGAGTATAGTAAGAGGTTACGCTTTTCCCATGAAACGCCACCAACTCGTTGCACAAAATTAATGGTGGGTACCGCTTCCATGCGCTTATCTTTATTGGACTATAGCTTTAAGTGGCTCACAGTATAGGTCTTATAAATTCACCCTGTAATTACCCAGGCCTAATAAATACAAACACATAGATTAAACATTTAACTTTACATAAAAATTATTTTTTTACGTACATCCTTGTTCATGACCAAGTCCCTAATACCTTTTCATAGTACATCACCCTTATTGGTCCTTGCCCCGCATCTACTTTACCCGCTACGTAATGGAGGCGATATTGGGGTCGCAGAACATTGGGGGCCTTTAAGCCACTACGTACCCTATGTCCTCATTTTAGGAGCAAATACGATTACAAGGTATGAAAATGGTCGGATGGTACACCAAAGCACTTTTGAGAACACCTTCCGAGACACAAAAATTGCTGGTTTAAGGACCTTATTTAGGCGTTCACATTACCTTATCGAAAAGTTTTTAACGCCCATATATCGCCAACTTGCTACCCAGTATTTGGCTGACCCAGTCTTTAAGAATATTGTTTGCAGTCATTTATGGAGTACCTCTTTACTCAATTTTACTGGAAAAGACCGCTTTGTTGTCATTCAGTCTCACAATGATGACTTTCAATGGTTCCAGCATCTTGCAAACCATGCTACGAACCTTCCTGCACGTTTCACAGCATTGGCCTCTAAAAATTGGACCACGCAATTTATGCAGAAACATGCTTCGGATTATTGGTTCTTTCACTGTACAGAAAGAGACCAATTGGGGTATGCCGCCATCAGCCCAAATCACCGCTCGTTTGTGATGCCTGTTGGTGTAGATATACAAATAGCGCACGTCAATGCACTACCCCCAACCGATAAGCTGCACCTTATTTTTACGGGTTCTTTGAGCGTTACCATGAATTTGGACGCACTTTTCACGTTTCGCGACCAATTCCTCCCAGCTCTAAAAGCTGCTTTTAAGCACAATTTAGAAATATCCATCGTCGGAAGTAACCCAACAATGGCCGTGCAACACCTTTGTGACGACCAAAAATGGAACCTTTTTGCCAATGTCTCGGATGCAGAATTGTTGTACCTATATCAAAACGCAACGTTCTCTATTCTCCCCTTTCCTTATGCAACTGGCTCCAAACTCAAGCTATTGAAATCACTGTCTTTTGGCGTACCATTTCTCTCTACCACCCACTCATCCCCCGGCGAAATGCCCAACCTTCCCTTTTGTGTCTTCTCCGATGATCCTGAAGATTGGGTAACAAACGCAAAAGAAGCTGTCCTTAGGGGTATTTCCGTTGATCAGCGTAAGGTCTTGCTTACATATGCCCAACAATTCTCTTGGGAGGCGCTCGCAAAAAAAATGTTTGAACAGCTTAAAAGCTTGCCCGAAGAGGCAACATAAAAGAGGAGTTAACCTCCTCTTCTGAATGATTTTGAAACGTTACAGCCTATAAGTAAAACAGTTAGTGTATTTTCCCTTCATTTACCACCTGCCAAAGTCCGTAACCGCCATTTAAGCTGTATGAGGCAATGCCATGATGCTGTAAAATACGATGCGCCAAATAGCCTCGCAGTCCTACCTGACAGGTCAAAACATAGGTTTTGGAAGGATCGAAGAAGGAAATATTTTCTCGGAGGGTATCCAACTCCATGTTGATGGCATCTGGAATGTGTCCATTATCAAACTCTTTCGCAGTACGAACATCAACCAAGACCACCCCGTCCTGTTTAAGGAATGTAGGCAGATCCTCCACGTTGATGGTTCTCAGTGTGCCCTCTAAAAGGTTTTGGGCTGCATATCCCGCAATATTAACCGGATCCTTCGCCGAGTTATAAGGAGGTGCATAAGCCACTTCGATATCGGCAAGGTCGTGAACAGTCAGTTTCCCTTTAATGGCCGTGGAGATCACATCAATCCGTTTGTCCACTCCTTCTTTTCCAAACGCTTGTGCCCCTAAGAGTGCTCCCTTTTCGGAAAAAATCAGTTTTAGAACGATATTGGTTGATCCGGGATAATACCCCGCATGATTGCCTCGCGTCACTGTGATGGTCTTGTATGGGATATTCCACCGTTTTAAGGTTTTTTCATTCAGCCCGGTTGCTCCTACGGTGTACTCAAAAAATTTCAAGATCGAGGTGCCCAGCGCACCCTTAAATGTAAAGCGATGGCCTTGTATCATGTTGTCTGCCACGATTCTGCCTTGACGATTTGCAGGCCACGCCAACGGTATCAGGACTTTTTGGTCGCCCACAAGATGCGAGACTTCTATGGCATCCCCAACCGCGTAAATATCCGGCTGAGAGGTTTGAAGATAGGCATTTACTTTAATGCCGCCTGTTTGCCCAATTTCAAGGCCAGCCTGACGTGCCAAAGCATTTTCTGGGCGAACTCCGATAGCAAATACAACACCCTCCGTTTCGATGGTTTCTCCGGAATTCAGCGTAACAGAAATACCATTCGCCGACTCTTCGAATGCCGTGACACCTGCATTTAATTTTACCGATAGACCGTGAGACTTTGCGACACCTTCTACCATTCGCGCAAATTCAAAATCCACTGGCGCCATCACCTGATTACTTAATTCTACTAATGTCACAGCTTTTCCCGCTTCAATTAGGTTTTCGGCCACTTCCAGTCCAATAAATCCGCCTCCCACCACTACCACATGCTTGGCTTTTCGGGCAGATTCTATAATTTTATCCATGTCATGGATGTTTCGTAATGTGAAAATTTTAGAAGACTGAATGCCTGGGATTGGCGGAACAAATGGGGCAGCGCCGGGGGATAATAGCAGTTTATCGTAGGATTCGGTATAGATCTCGTCTGTGGTAAGATTTTTAACCTGTATATTTTTGTTTTCCGGATCAATGGCCAGCACTTCCTGACGAATCCGAACATCCAATCCATACCGTTCCTTTAGGCTTTGAGGAGTCTGAAGCAATAGTTTTTCACGGTCTTTTATGACTTCCCCAATGTGATAGGGAAGGCCACAATTCGCGAAGCTCACGTAGCCACCTCTTTCAAACAAGACGATTTCATGCTCTTCTCCGAGCCGACGCATCCGAGCAGCAGCAGTCGCGCCACCTGCAACGCCACCTACAATCAATATTTTCATAATGGGTTTGTTTTGTTTTTGTTTATAGAAACAAAATACCAACTTGTAGTAACAAGTAAAGACAAACCATTTTTTTTGATGCTGTTTTCACCTCATCCGCATCGGCTCTTCAACATTTAATCATCGTCTTGATGCCAACTTAGGCGACTTCAGAAAAATCTTCCAAAATCACTTTTTCCGTTGTTTCGGCGGTTAGAAGTACACCAGGAACACCAGCACCGGGATGGGTACTTGCCCCTACAAAGTATAATCCAGCGACATCTTCACTTCGGTTATGAGGCCGAAAAACGGCTGTTTGGGTGAGTTTAGGCTCCACTCCCCAAGCAGAACCGAAGGTACTATTCCTGAATTTCTGAAAATCGTTGGGCGTAAAAAGTTCTAAGACCTCTAAATTTTGTGCCAAGCCCTCCATACCAAAGTCATACTCCAAAAAATGAAGGATTTTATCGGCAAATTCTTGTTTTTTACTCTCCCAATCAATGCCGGAAAGGTTATTCGCCACAGGAATCAGCACATATAGGCTTTCACATCCAGGAGGGGCCATATCTGGGTCTGTTCGTGTGGGTGCATGGAGGTACATGGAAAAGTCATCGGGAAGGATTTTTTTATCAAAGATGTCTTGAATTAGGGGTTTATACCGTTCCGACAAAATCAAGGTATGATGCAAAAGTTTTGGAAACTGTTTTTTGGTTCCCATATATATCAGAAAGCATGCCATCGCCACGTCTGTCTTGTCTATTTTGGAATTATGCCATTTTTTTCTCCACTTTGCATCAATCAAGTCCCTATAAGTATGCAGAATGTCGGCATTAGAGACCACAAGGTCTGCTTCCAAAGTTTCATGTGTGGTTTGTACCCCTGTGACATGGCTATTTTCTATCAAAATTTTTCGCACTTCTGCATTTGTTTTTATTTCTCCTCCCAGTTTCCGGAAGACCTTTTCTAAAGCCTGAATAACACTATACATTCCTCCTTTTGTAAACCACACACCGCCTTCTTTTTCAAGATAAGGAATCATTTGATAAACAGCAGGTGCGCGGAACGGATTTCCCCCAATAAATAGTGGATGAAATGAAAACATAAACCGATGCCGAAAGTCCTTAAAATGCGTTTTTGCCATTCCGTATGATGTCCGGTACGCTCCCAATTTTATGGCTCTAGGTGTAAAATCCAACATGGATTTTGCAGTCATAAAAGGAGAAGAACCAAGCCCTTCCAAAATGACGGCTTCGTAAAGGGCTTTACTCTTTTTCATAAACCGATCATAGCCTTCCTCTGCATCTTTTTGGTTATATCGTGCCATTTGGGTTTTCATATTAGACGCACTTCCATTATAGTCTAAGTATGTCCCGTCATGGAAATAAACGCGGTAAAAGGGATCCAAAGGGATGAGGTCTAAGTAGTTTTCCATCCGTTCGCCAGCAGCAGTAAAGACCGAACGGATAATGTCGGGCGCAGTAATAAGCGAAGGCCCCATATCAAAAACATACCCACCTTTGGTGAGTTGATAGGCATGTCCGCCTACTTTGGTGTTTTTTTCTACTATAACGGTCTCAAATCCACGGGCCTGTAAACGTATTGCCACACCCAAGCCGCCGAAGCCTGAACCGATTACAATTGCTTTTGGCATATTTTTATTCAGAAAATGGTTGATGAATTTCAACCTGAAAGCACGGCGTTAGAGCGATTGTTCCCATCCGGTTGGGGCCAGAAAGACCTAACGATTGGCCAGAAGTACTGCACGAACGGGTCCAGGATGTCCCTCGATGGTCTTTTGTGCATCTTCCGGATCCAAAAAATCGGACAGAGATTCAAAGGTCATCCAGTCTGTCCTACGTTGTTCCTGAGCCGTAGTTCGTGTTACATCCACTGTTCTTACATTCTGAAAACCAGCCGCATACATCCACTCCTCCAAAAGCGAAATTGTTGGAATAGCCCAAACATTACGCATTTTAGCATAACGATTAGATGGATATAAACATTTTTTATCATCGCCTTCCAAAACTAACGTTTCCAGCACCACCTCGCCCCCATCCCGCAAAAATCCAACTAATTCTGTAAGATGTTGCCTTGTATCGCGGCGATGATACAAAACCCCCATAGAAAACACCGTATCAAAAGCCATGCAGTTTTTGGGAATTGCCTCTACGCCAAACGGCAAGACCACATTTCGGAAGCGATCGGTAAGCGGTATCATTTTTGCGATCAATGCCCACTGCAAAACGAATAAAAGAAAGGGATCCACCCCCAAAACTTGTCTTGCCCCTGCCTTAACCATGTGCCAGCCATAAAACCCATTTCCACTCCCTATATCCAAAACCATGCGGTCATTCAGGGGCGAGAGATGCGGATAAATACGATTCCATTTCATGTCTGAACGCCACTCGGTCTCGATCCTTACACCAAAAAGTTCATATGGGCCTTTGCGCCAAGGATGGAACTGCCGGAGTTGTTGAATAAACAATGCTTCTTCTTTTAGCAATAACGGATTTTCTCCAAACAGGACGATTGGGCCATGTGCTTCCCAATGAGTGGCCACCTGCCGAACATCCTCTAAAGCAAATGCCCAACGTGGAAAATCGCCATGACGAAAAGCCTTCAATAGGCCGGGTTCCTGTCCAAAATTCCAATTTTGCAATGGAGTTTCAGATAATAATTCCGCCAAATATTGGTAGGCCGATTGCAAAAAAGAGTGGGCATTACGAGGCAACATGGGTTGGTTTATTTGATTGCCAGAAAAGCCGAAAAGTTCAGGCTCTGAAACCAAACCTCGCATGTCTTAAATCCTATTGTCTTGAATCTTTTCAGATGTGTTTCAATGGTTTCAGGAATCATTACTTGTTCAATGGCAGCCCTTTTCTGGGCAATTTCCAATTCAGAATATCCATTTGACCGCTTAAAGTGATGATGTAATTCAGTAAAAAACCTTTGTTTACTTTCGTCATCGAAAGCTATTTTTTCTGACATAATAAAAACGCCACCCGATACCATTCCTGCATGAATTTTCCGAAGCAAAGGCTCCCGATCGGCAAGCGGTACAAATTGTAAGGTAAAGTTCATGGTGACTACCGAGGCATTGTAAATGGCGGCCTCACGTATGTCTTCACAAACAAAACGAACCGGAAGTTTACCTGTTGTTGTGGAAAATTGTTCTTTGCAGGCGTCCACCATTGCTTTGGCATTGTCTACCCCTGTTAACATACAGCCCTCCACGTTTACATGTGCCTGAATGGCCCGGCAAGTTGCCCCTAAAGAGGAACCCAAATCATATAGTTGAGAATGTGGTTGCGCAAAATATCCGGCCAAAACCCCACTCATGGCCAGTACGTGCGCATATCCCGGAACAGATCGCTGGATCATATCGGGGAAAACGGCCACAACCCGTTCATCAAATACAAAGTCGGCAACGGGATCCATCGGTTGGCTAAAAAGCACATCTTGCATCATAACTCATCCTTCATTTCCTTCATTTGGGCCAGCCCATTCATCATACGTTTCCCTTCTGATAACAGCACCCGCCCTTGTAAGTTTGCCTTCAATATCTTCATATCCGCGATCAAGGTGATAAATCCGATGTACATGTGTTTCACCTTCCGCAACCAACGCCCCCATGACCAACGAAACACTGGCCCGAAGATCGGTACTCATCACTTGTGTGCCTTGCAAAGCCGTACTGCCTTGAATAACCACTTCGCTCCCTACCACGATGGCATTGGCACCCATGCGCATCAATTCCGGAATGTGCTTAAACCGATCAGTATAAACTGTATCACGAAGCTTGGAATTGCCGTCTGCCTGTGTCATCATCACCGTCCACTGTGCCTGAAGATCTGTTGGGAAGCCTGGATAAATGCCCGTTTCTACGTTGACAGGCTGGATATTTTCTGGCGTGACCACTTCCACAAAGTCACTTCCCCAACTAAATGGAGTGCCTGTTTGGGTAAATGCCGTCAGGAACGCATCACCCAAGTGTTTGGGTTCTGCACCAGTCATCCGGATGGCCCCACCGGGCGTGCCAGCCATTGCAGCTGTTAACATAAATGTACCCAGTTCTATTCGGTCAGGGCAATTCACAAAATCAGCCGCCCGAAGCACCGGAACACCTTCCACTTCTAAGGTATGCGTGCCAATACCGCCAATGTGCGCCCCCATCGCAGTAAGCAACTCGCAAAAAACAACTACATCTGGTTCACATGCGGCGTTTTCGAGGCGCGAATACCCTTTGGCGGTTACGGCTGCCAGCAAAAGATTTACCGTCGCCCCAACACTAGACGGCTCGAACCGAAAAATACCGCCCCGTAGTCTTCCACCCGGCGCATGTGCCACCACATTTCCATGTTCAAACTTAATCTCAGCCCCCAAAGCCTCCAACCCTCTCAGGTGCAAGTCCACTGGCCGAGGACCCCAAGCACATCCCCCTGGCAAGGAGACACGTGCTGTACCGCCTTTGCCCAATAGCGCACCAAGCATATAAAACGAGGCTCGCATTTTTTTCACCAATTCATAAGGTGCTTCGAACCTTGTAAGAGAAGTAGGGTCCATTTCAAGCTGATGCGTTATCGGATCGTACCGTATTTCTGTTCCAGTAAAACCAATCACCTGCGAAAAGGTACTAATATCCCGCAAAGCCGGAATGTTTGAAAGTTTCAGCGGGCCATCAGCCAAAAGGGCTGCCGACATCAAGGTAAGTGCTGTATTTTTGGAGCCGGATACAGGAATTTGTCCATGAAGTCGAGCCCCACCTTCAATAATAAGTTTTTCCATTCATTCTTTTGTTGAAAGATCATATAACATGAAGATAGGGAAAATCATTTTCGGCACTCCATCTGTGCGGTGATTTTTCCACGATAATTACAAACGCCCCTCATATGCCTGTAACCATCTGCTTGGCAAGGGCGTCCAGATCACAAAGTTCACTTTCCACCCAAAAAACGTGAGCGAAATCAACGAGAACGAACTGATGTTGGCCATTCGGGAGGGCGAACTGCACTACCTCAGCATCTTGTTCGAACGGTATCAAATACCTTTGTTTAATTTTTTCCTTCGCCTGACGAATGATCGGGCGATGAGCGAGGATTTTGTTCAGGATGTCTTTATGAGGGTTCTAAAATACCGACACACTTATCGTGGAGAAGGAACTTTTAAGGGCTGGATTTTCAACCTCGCCCGAAATATATGTATGGATCATTTTAGGAAAACCAAGCGAGAGGTCAATGGCATTGAAGAACAAACACTGGCCCAAATCCCGGATGAAAACTGGGAAGGCACGTTGGAAAACAGTCAAGCAGCGCACTTTGTCCGCTTGGCCCTTGCTCGGCTTTCCCCCGATTACCGCGAAGTTTTGGTCTTGAGCCGTTATCACGACATGAAATACGAAGAAATTGCTACGATGCTCAATTGCTCGGTGGCCGCTGTTAAAGTAAGGGTACACCGTGCAATGAAAGCCCTTAGAACCCACTACATAGCCCTAACCCACGAAAAAGGGTCTTAAAGGAGCGCGAAACCTATGAATGCTTTGCAAGAACATGAATGGCCCGATCGTTGGCGCCATGAGCAGATGCCTCCCGATCAGTATTCCCCCGATGACGCAAAACGGCTAAGGGAGTATCACTTTTTGTGGTCAACCTTGCGTGAATGGCCCGATGAGCAGCCTTCTCCACAAGTTTCTCTACGATTTTACCGCCTTTTGCAGGAAGAAACCCAAGCGCAACGGCTTTGGGAGCACCCCCAAAGACCTCTGTGGTCTCGCATCAAGCAGCAAATAACGCATATTTTCAGTCCCAGAATGGCATGGCAATTGGGCTTTGGGGTTGTATGTATTTGTACGGGGCTGTTGATTGGGCGTGTAGCGTTCTCCCCTGCCAATACCAAAGGAGATTTTGAGCAACTTAGACGCGATGTGTATGCCCTACAAGATCAAATGGCCGCCTCTATGTTGCAACAAGCCTCTGCCTCAGACCGCTTGGCTGGTATAGATCGGATACGTACCATTAATATCCCCGAACCAACTGCAACTTCGGTACTGCTTCGTTTGTTAAACAATGACCCAAACGTTAACGTTCGCCTCTCTGCAGCCGATGCTTTAATGTATTATGTACAAGGAAACCCTGCTTTAATTAAGCAAGTAGAAGAAAGTTTTAGCAAACAGCCTTCACCCATTGTGCAGAGTGTACTTATCGAAATGTTGGCTCAATCAAAAGAAAAATCCTCGGTCCGTATGCTGGAAGAAGTGCAAGACCAAACCAGTGAACCCATCCTTCGGGAGCAAATTAGTCAACGCCTTCAAACGCTTAAAGCGCCACAACAACCGTAATCGCACCCATGAATCAGTTGATGTTTTTGAAACTTCTCTATCAACCACGCGGGCTAAGACGTTATGTTTTCGTCCACTTGGTGTTTGTCTGCGGGGTCATCATCCTTTTTCAACATGCAGCCATTGCCCAAACATTTCGGCGGGAAGTCACGTTTAGCAATGCGAATAAACCTGGAACGATCCGCATGGAATTGTGGTACGGCGATGTGACCATAACAGGAACCCAGGGAAGAAAGGTGATCGTGGTGTACAAAGTAGAAGAAAAACCATTGGCTTCCGCCGGAAATGGGGTTTCCCGAACGGCACGCAGTACCGACTTAGAGTTCTCGGAAGCGGCCAATGTGTTACGCATCATCCGGCCAGCCCACCGACGCGATTTCAGCGACCCCATGTCGGTAGATGTACAGATGCCCTCGAACACCAAGCTCATCCTTTCCTCTTTGGGAGGGCCAATCACCATACAGAAAATCCAGGGGGAAGTAGAAGTGACCAATAAAAACGGCAAAGTTTCATTGTTCGACATGGCCAATTCGGTGTTGGTAAATACCCAAAATGGGGACATTGTTGCTTCCTTTAACCGCGTACTTGCCAGCAAAAGTATCAGCCTTGTTTCCATGAATGGCGATGTGGATGTTAGGATGCCTCCTGGATTACAAGCCACGGTTAACCTTCAGACGTACAAGGGTGAAATCAATTCCGATTTTAAAATCATCCGGAACAACCAACCCACAGGCTGGGGCCAGCGGGTTATAAAAGGTACCATTGGTAGTGGAAGTACTCCGGTCAAACTTTCATCTATTAATGGCGATATCTGGCTACGTAGAAAATAACCCCCTTAATTTATGCAGACATTTTTTTGGACTGCTTGTAAATCGGTCATAAATTTCCTATTTTAGCGAGCTACATATACGAATTGATTTTTTCTTCGCGTTTTATACGCCCAAAATCTGAAAAAATGTACACCTTACTGATTGTTTTTATTGCACTTACGGCCCTATTTATTATTGCAGTGGTCTTGCTGCAAAGTGGGAAAGGGGATGGACTTGCTGGCGTAGCTGCAGCTGGATACACCACCCAATTACTCGGTTCGCGTCAAGCGCCGGATGTTTTGGAAAAAGCAACTTGGGTAGGTGCAGGAATTTTCATCTTATGCTGCATATTGGCTCCCTTGGCAGTCAATAAAACCGATACCCAGCGTGTCCTTCAGGCGCCGACAACCACCACAGCCCCAGCCTCGCGCCCAACGACCACGCCGCCTGCAACAACCCCTCCGGCCAGCACGCCAAAACCCGCTACGAGCAACTAAGTTTACGCATTTGCTTGAGCAGGCCGTTCCTTTGGGACGGCTTTTTTTATAACCTATCGTCCATCATGAACCACGAAATTTCAAACGCTCTGCGCCAACTAGAGGCAGAGCACCATATTCGTATTCTCTATGCCGTGGAATCCGGAAGCAGGGCTTGGGGATTTGCCTCACCTGATAGCGATTGGGATGTGCGGTTTTTATACATTCATCGCACCAAAAAATATTTATGCATAGACCCCTTCAAAGACAGTATCGAAAAAATGTTGTCCAATGGGTTAGACCTTGCTGGTTGGGAACTTAAAAAAACCTTACGACTGTTCCGCAAGTCAAATCCTCCTTTGTTGGAATGGTTATCAAGCCCACTGATTTATGAGGAAAATGGATCGTTAGCCTCCAAGCTACGTCTATTGTCAAAGCATTTTTTCAGTCCCAAATCTACACTACGGCACTATTTTCATATGGCAGAAGGCAATTTTCGTTCATATTTGCAAAAGCCATTTGTCGCACAAAAACGGTATTTTTATGTTTTGCGTCCCCTTTTGGCCTGTGACTGGATTGTTTCTAAGCAAGATATGCCTCCAATAGAATTCGAGGTATTGCTGAACGAACAAGTAAAAAACCCTCAACTTTTGGAGCGTGTAGCCCATCTTCTTCACCTAAAGCGTGCGGGTGCGGAGATGGCCTTACAGCCTGCGGATGAATACATGTTGGATTTTATTCGAGATAAAATTTCGTTTTATACCAAATATTTACAACAAGTTAAAGACACTTCAATGCCCGATACCCAAGCATTAGATCGTTTGTTCACAGACATTTTAACCGAGTCTTTTGGGAACACCATTGCAGATATGGCATAAAGCAAACGCCCGACTTCTAAGTGGAAGAAGGGCGTTTTTTGCGAATCGTGCATATCAGAGGTTGGCCACCATAGCCTTGCCAAATTCGGAGCACTTCAGCAGTTTGGCATCTTCCATCAAGCGGTGGAAGTCATACGTAACGGTTTTTTGCCCGATTGTTTTGGAAAGAGAAGCCAAAATCGCATCTGCGGCCTCGTTCCAACCCATATAACGGAACATCATTTCGCCCGAAAGGATCACAGATCCGGGGTTTACCTTATCCTGATCAGCATATTTTGGCGCTGTTCCGTGGGTTGCTTCAAAAATAGCATGTCCGGTGACATAGTTGATATTAGCACCCGGTGCAATCCCAATACCGCCTACCTGCGCTGCCAAGGCATCCGAGAGATAATCTCCATTCAGGTTCAGCGTTGCAATAACATCATATTCCGATGGACGGAGCAAGATTTGTTGTAAGAATGCATCCGCAATGGCATCTTTTATAATGAGGCCATTGGGGAGAACCTGCCAAGGCCCACCATCTAAGTCCACTGCGCCAAATTCTTCTTTTGCAATCTGATAACCCCAATCACGGAACCCACCTTCGGTATATTTCATGATATTGCCTTTATGTACCAACGTCACCGATTTACGGTTGTTGCTAATGGCATATTCGATGGCGGCACGAACCAAGCGATACGTCCCTTCTTGGGAGACAGGCTTAATCCCTATTCCACTGGTTTCAGGGAAACGGATTTTTTTTACGCCCATTTCATCTTGGAGAAAGGTGATCACTTTTTTTACTTCCGGTGTCCCAGCCTGATATTCAATACCAGCATAGATGTCTTCTGAATTTTCACGGAAAATAATCATGTCCACCAATTCCGGTTGTTTGACCGGAGAAGGAACGCCAGTGAAATATTGTACCGGACGCACACAGGCATAGAGGTCCAACTCTTGTCTTAGAGCCACATTCAACGAACGAATTCCCCCACCTACAGGAGTGGTCAGTGGTCCTTTGATAGCCACCAAGTATTCCCGAATGGCCGTTAGGGTGTCTTCAGGCATCCAACTATTAAACTGATTAAAGGCTTTTTCACCTGCATATACCTCGAACCAGTTAAGTTTACGCGAACCGCCATACACTTTTTCGACCGTTTTATCAAAAACATACTGAGATGCGCGCCAAATATCGCGTCCGGTTCCATCTCCTTCGATAAATGGGATAATAGGATCGTTCGGGACTTGGAGCACACCATTCGAGATGGAGATTTTGCTGCCATTGGCGGGCGGTGTAAGGTCTTTAAACATATTTTGAAGAAATAATAAGTTAATGAAAAAAGGCTTTTTAGCAAGGTAAGACAGAAAACCTTTGCTTCGTGCTAACTTTCTTTCAAAATTTTGTCCATACCGTTCCTCTTTACAATTCGGTGATTCGTCCTTTTTTACCTAAACTTATTTAATGCTATCCAATACCCGCCTTAGATTTAACAGGCACAACTCGGTGCCACCCTTTTTCAATTACCCTTCGCTTGATCATGAGCATTTTGGCCATTGGCACAGTTGCCTTCGACGCAATAGAAACCCCTTTCGGTAAAGTGGATCGTATTTTGGGTGGTAGTGCCACCTACATTACCTTGGCTGCCCGGTATTTCACGAATGAACTTCGGCTTTCGGCAGTAGTAGGAAGCGACTTCCCGCAATCGGATATAGACCTGTTTCATCAAAATGGGATCAACACCGATGGTCTGATCATAGACCCGACCGGGAAAACATTTTTTTGGTCAGGCAAATATCATATGGACTTGAACAATCGGGATACCCTTCAAACAGACTTGAACGTTCTGGCCACTTTTGACCCTAAACTGCCCGAATCCTATTTAAACAGTGAAATTGTATGTTTGGGTAACTTAGACCCAAGTATTCAATTGAATGTTTTGAACCAACTTCATCAACCAGAACTGGTGGTTTTAGACACCATGAACTATTGGATTGAGCGGACGCCAGACAAATTACGCGCCGTATTAGAACGGGCAGATGTATTAATTATCAATGATGCAGAAGCCCGACAATTGGCAAATGTACCAAATCTAATCAAGGCTGCACGCATCATCCGCGCCATGGGACCGAAGTACTTGGTTATCAAAAAAGGTGAACATGGCGCTTTGCTCTTTGGTGAAGAAGCCATTTTCTCGGCACCAGCCCTCCCCATCGAAGACGTGGTAGATCCAACAGGTGCCGGTGACTCGTTTGCAGGTGGTTTTGTAGGCTATTTGGCCTCTGTGCGAAGCTATGACTTCGAGTCCTTAAAACTGGCCGTTATTTATGGCTCTACGATGGCCTCTTTCAATGTAGAAGCATTTGGCCCAGACCGCCTTTTGCACCTAACCCGAAGCGAGATTCTTCATCGGGCAGACCGGTTCCGAATGTTAGGGGCGATTCCAGAAGAGGTGTACGAAGCCATCTAACACTTTTTGAACAAGTAAGCCCGGTATCTATTTTTGTTAGACACCGGGCTTCCCTTTTCCTAAACACTAAGCATTATTTCTATACACTAAGCATTATTTCCCAAAACGAAATCTATTGTGAGTCCGCTCGAAGTAGAGCGATTGCGCTTGTACGATCCAGTTTTCCTGAAAGATGCGGTCATCTAATTTCAGGACTGCTGCCACACGGCGTACATCCAGACTGGTCCATTCCGCAATTTGGCGGAAGGAAGTAATACCAATGCGGTTCAATTGCAAGGCCATTTCAGGCGTAATTCCCTGGATCAGGGTAAGGTTATCTCCATTCAACTGCAATAGTTCAGGTGATACGCTGAGGGTTGAAAGAGATAAAAAAGGTGGTGGAGGCATGGTTTCAGGAGGCATATCCGGCTCCATTTTTAAAGAATCTATTTGTGAAGGTAGCGATTTCATATATTCAGACCTCTCTTCTGTTGGATTCTCTGTTTCACAACACTCATTTTCAATATGTGTTTCAGATAACCCAGTAGATGGCTTTTTATTCGAGATCATCTGGTTAATTTGGTCTTGGTATGCGGCAAATTGCAGGGAGACGGCCGCTCTTGAAATATAGAACCGATCCCATCTCCGCTTTTTGATCCACCAAAAAACCAAGGTACTCATCAGAAGACCAAGCAAAAAAGCGAAGAGCGGCAAACTGTATGGCGGAATTTCGTTGTGATCAAACATGCAGAAGCCTATATTTCGACAAATTGCTTTATTTATTCCGTGTAATAGATGCAACAAACGACCAAAAGTAAAAACATCCCCCTTACAGGGTTCCTACTTCTGATATCTCTGGCCTTTTCTGCTTGTAAAAAGCCCGAAAACACTCCTGTCAACGGAGCCATCCTTCCAGCCAACTTTGTAGGAGACAAGGCTTGTGAAAGTTGTCACGAGGACTTATATGCCTCGTACAAACGAACGGGTATGGGGCAGTCGGTTTCTGTGTTTGTGCCCAGAACCGCTCCTGAGAAGTTTGGTGGCCCGCCCATTTATGACCCAAAGAACAACCTCTACTATGAAGCATTCGTCCGAAATGACTCGTTATATCAGCGGGAATACCAAAAAGATGCTGCTGGAAAAGTCATCCATGAACGTATTCACCGCGCCGACTATGTGGTGGGTTCAGGAAATGCCACCCGTTCCTATATGATGAATGTGAACGGATATGTGACCGAAATGCCTCTGACGTGGTATGTTAAAAGAGCAAAATGGGACATGAGTCCGGGTTATACCCAGCGAAATGAACGGTTTGAGCGGCCCATCAATTTGGAATGTATGACCTGTCATAACAACTTTTCCCCCGGAACCACGTTCACCCAGAACCACTTTTCGGAGGTGGCTTTGGGTATAGGGTGCGAGCGTTGTCATGGCCCTGGAAGTAAACACGTAGAAGACCGACTGGCAGGTTTTGAACCGCCCAAAGGCAAGCCCGATCCCACAATTATAAATGGCCCCGAACTGAGTAGAGCAGCACAACTTTCGGTGTGTCAGCAATGCCATGTGGATGGAACCATGGTTTTCAAGGGGCAACATACCCCCATGACGTTTCGGGCCGGAATGCCCCTCTCCACGCACCGCAGCATTTTTGTGGCCGAAGAACAGGTGAAAGACCCTGAAACATTTGGTATCGCCTCTCATGGCGCCCGCTTGGCACAAAGCGCATGTTACGCCAAAAGCACCATGACATGTACCACTTGCCACGATCCACACACCCCTGTACGTGAACTGGAAACCGACTACTTTAATCAGAAGTGTATCTCGTGCCACCAGCAAGATGTGGTGTGTGAACGGCCAGAAGGAAAAAACGACCCCAAAATGACCATGACGGGCAACTGTATTTCATGTCACATGCAGAAGTCCGGAACTTCGGATATTCCGCACGTTACCTTTACCGACCACTGGATACGTAAAACCCTCCCTAAAGACAAGAAAAACCTCTCCGTTGCCGAGATGGAACAAAGCAAACAACGCACGACCCCTTTTACCCTAATCAAAATTGAAAACAATGATCCCCAATCCCTAAAACTAACCAATGGGCAAGCCAAGCTGGAAGCAGCGATTGCATATTTTAAATACTACGACCTAAAGCACCGATTAAAAGATTATTTACCCATCGTCATTCGTTATGCTACCGAGGGGTTCGCGGAGGGTGCAAATATTCAGGAGGCCCGCCTTACATTGGGTCGTGCCTATCTCGAACAAGGCAACCTGAGTAATGCCATTATTACCTTAGAAAAAGGTATTCGGGAAGAACCAGAAAATGCGTTCATGGCCTATTGGCTTGGAGTTGCACGGGAAAAGAAAAACGATTCATCAGGCGCATTGGCCGCCTATAAATCTGCGGCAACCCTTCAGCCCTTATTCATCGAAGCCCAGCGCAAGTATGCCAACGCCCTTGCCCTTTCGGGAAATGTGGATAGAGCCATTGCTGTCATCGAGAAGGCCCTTCAAAAAAATCCAATCCATTTTGCCGACTTATGGAATAACCTCGGCTTCTTGCACATGCAAAAACAAAATTATCCGTCGGCTGTACAAGCACTAACCAAGGCCGTCCAGTTAGACCCTAATCATACAAAGGCATTGGTAAACCTCGGCGGGGCACTCATTCTGACCAAGCAGCCCGATACCGCTCTTGGGTATTTAGAACGAGCCTCCCGCGTGGACAGCCAAAACTCCAGTATTTACGGCAATATTGGCTATATCTATTTGCAAAAAGGCAATAAAGCGAAAGCCAAAGAAATGTTCCAAAAGGTTTTGCGCCTGAATCCTAATGATCAACAAGCACAGTTGTATCTAAGGCAACTTTAACTCCTTTAGGCTTTACTTGTATAGACAGTAAGGTTTTGCCCCATTAATAAAAATACTGGCAAAAATAACCCAAACCCCGACTCAACGAGCCGGGGTTTGGGTTAAGTTGGATTATTTTACCGGATACCATGTTTGCGTCCGGAAGAACGGCCCAATATAGCCGCGTACTTTCAGGTTTTGACCCTCTACCCAAACACGGGCTTTGTAGATTTTACCATTTTTGGGATCCAGAATATATCCATCTCCCCATTCCTTTCCGGTTTTTTTAAGTCCCCAAAGAATTTGCATTCCTTCAATCGGCTTGTTTTTTTTGTCGCCGGAGCAGGCATCACAAATTCGTTTGGCTTTAGGGTCGGTTAATTTTTCGACCACCCCATAAATCACACCATCTTTTTCGTAGAGCTTAACCACAGATTTTTCTTTGCCTTGCTCTTCATCGTCAATAGTACGCCATTTTCCAACAGGACTTTGGGCCAATACGCCTTGCGCCAAAAAAGTGAGCAATAACAGGGGAAGTAAATGCAATATTTTTTTCATGATGATTATTTGGTTTAAAATGAAGGCATTTATAAGGTACAAAGAAAAATGAACCCAATCAAATGCCAGACACAGGACCTGTGGATAATTGGCTGGGCATCTGTATAGAAGCCCTTGAAATTCGGTTGATGGTTTCGGTTTTACCCAAAAAGGCCATAATTTCAAACAGGCTGGGACCTCCTCCTGCTCCCGTTAAAGCCAAGCGCACGGGTAGCATCACCGCACCTAAACCTACTTGCCTTGATTCGGCAAACTGATGTAAGACCTCGTCGAGGTGTTCAGCGGTAAAATTGGTCTCTCGTTCCAAAACTTCGGAAAAAGTGGTTAATAATTCCGGGGTATGCATCTTCCATGCCTTTTTGAGGGGCTTGTCTTCATAACGCGAGGGCGGAGCAAACAAAAAAGGCGCTTGCTCGATGGCTTCGGAAGCGAAATGAATTCGTTCTTGCATCATTTTGGCAATGGCTTCCAATGCGGATAAATCCAAATTTCGACCTGCGGCGTAGGGCTGAAGCCGTTCCGCGAGTTCAGAAGGAGAGCGCATTCTGAGGTACTGTGCATTAAACCAGCGAAGTTTGTCCATACTAAATTGAACGCCCGATTGCCCTACGCGGTCTAAAGAAAAAATGGCAGAAAGTGCTGAAAGGGAGAAAACTTCCTGATCATTTCCAGGACTCCAACCCAAGAGCGCCAAAAAATTTAGTAAAGCATCTGGTTCATATCCCGCCTCGATGTATTCCTTCACCGACACCGGAATTCCGGCTTCCTCGGCTTTCCGCTTTGAAAGTTTTCCCCCACTGGGGCTAAGGATCAGCGGTAAATGGGCAAACGCTGGTGCTTCCCACCCAAAAAACTGATACAATAACACATGCTTGGGTGTCGAGGGCAACCATTCTTCTCCACGCACGACGTGGGTGATGCCCATCAAGTGGTCATCTACAACGTTGGCCAAGTGGTAAGTAGGCAGGCCATCAGATTTCATCAGCACCTGATCATCCAATTGATCGGTTCCAATTTCAACTTCACCCCGTATTTGGTCTTTAAACCGCACAACCGTTTGCGCAGGCAAAGCCATCCGGATGACATACGGTTCTCCCACCTGAAGGGCAGCCTCCACCGCTTCTTTGGACATGGAAAAACTATTCCGCATATGCCGACGCGTGACAACGTCATATTTTGGCAGTGGATTTTCAGCCGTTTTTAGCCGTTCACGCATATGCTCCAAATCAACCGACGAATCAAAGGCATAATACGCATGGCCTTTATCCAAAAGACGCTGCACATATTCACGATAGACCTCGCTACGCTGCGATTGATAATAAGGACCATGGCCTGCCTCCTTGCCCGGCCCTTCATCAAAATCCAATCCAGCCCATGCTAAAGAACGGAGAATATCAGCCTCTGCCTCAGGGACAAACCTCGCTTGGTCGGTGTCTTCGATGCGAAGAATAAATTGCCCATTGTGGCGTTTTGCCAATAGATAATTATAGAGGGCCGTCCGCAGACCGCCAATGTGCAAAAACCCCGTTGGACTGGGGGCAAATCGGACACGCATGTTATAAGTCTTTTTTAGTCAAGTCGCTAAATTCAGCAATATGTTTACAACCAAAAAGCATATTATTCACCATTTTTTATGTCATTGGGCATAGACCCTATTCTTCAAGTGGAAACCAGTCCGATAAAGTTTTCAGGATGTTTCTTGCAAGTACACTTCTTCATAGGGCTGTACCACCACAAAACCTTCTCCGGAGAACACCATCTGAACGCTCTCTCCGCTGCCCCGCCCCAGAAACGTGCCAACGGTAAAATCCGTCCGAACTTCCGGCTGGAGGTTTGCTGCCCAAGCCACCGTCGCATTTGGATCCGTAATAACAGGCATTCCTGGTGATACGCGCAAGGTCAAAGGTTCGTAATGCGTGGTAATTGCAATATAACCCGTTCCTTCAAGGCGGATATTAAATAAGCCGCCAGCCAGCATACCTGCTACTTTTTTGAGCATGGTGATGTTGTACCGAATATCCGGATCGAAGGCCAGAACATCGTTTCCATTCACACAAATTGCTTCATTTTCCAAATAAATCACCGAAATCTTCTTCCCCCTGTCTGCTAAAAACAATTCCCCTTGCCCTTCGGCTTTAGTCAATGAAGCTCCTTCCCCGGTTAATGCTTTTTTAACGAACATACCCAAACCCCGCTCCAACATGCCCTCACGCTTGAAACCAATCTTTCCCCGATAGGCCGTCATAGAACCTGCTTTGATCCAAGCCATCCCCTTAAGATCTACTTTAAGCATATAAGGACTTTCTAATTGAAAAGCTTCCGGTAAATCGGCATCCTGACTGCTATGGTCTAAGAAATTTTTTAAAGAATAGACACTCATGGTTACAATGATTGGTAGCGATGCTGTTTTTAAAGCATCAAAAATTATTTGGTGAATGATACAATTTTGGAACTTGCAAAAACAAAAATGTTTGATGAAACCCTTTTTATTAACTACGCATGATCATCTTTTTTTGACTGACTTCCAAAGAAAATAATCCTGAGGCAAGGAACTGCCAAAAGTACAAACGCTTTCCCCATTTCCCCTTGACGGGCATTCAGCTTATTTGGCCTTAGGCAACAAAGAACGGTATATTGTTTGTGGCTTCACCCATTTCAACAGCATACGACCGTGCCTTCAGATTTTAGTTAACCTCTACCGCAATGAAGCCGTGGGAAGAAGTTTGAGATGCACGATCTCTAAAAATAACAACCTCCTATGGCAACCTATCCCAGTATCTTTAACGACGTCATTGGCCCGGTAATGCGAGGTCCTTCAAGTTCTCATTGTGCCGCTTCTCTCCGTATTGCCCGCATCTGTCGAGACCTGATGGGCCATGATATGCAGCGCATCTTGATCGAATTTGACCCCAATGGTTCGCTGGCCACTACCCATAAAAGCCAAGGTTCGGACATGGGTTTATTTGGTGGATTTCTGGGGTGGGAAGCATTCGATGAACGATTACCGGAATCTGAAAAATACCTTGAGTGGGCAGGAATCGAAGTTACTTTTCAAGTCCATGACATTGGAGCCGACCATCCGAATACCTATAAAATTACGCTCCACAATACGAAAGAAGTCCATCAGTTAATAGCGATTTCCACTGGGGGCGGCATGATAGAAGTCCTTTCAATTGATGAGGTAGCCGTTTCGATGGCAGGAGATTATTTTGAAACTTTGGTTTTTTGCGAACGACCAAGCAAGGTATTGGCTTTCTTGCAATCTTGTATGACATATGACGAACTCACCTTTCACGAGGGCGAATCAACGTTTATTAAAATCAAAGCACAAGCATTTCCGGATGCCGTCATCTGTGAGTCCTTGCATGCAATGGAAGAAGTTACAGACCTCAAGTTTATCCATCCAGTACTTCCCGTTAAAGCCCGAAAAAACATGGAAGTACCGTTTATTACCTGTAACGAAATGTTGGCCTATAATGCGCCCAAAAACAAATCGCTTTGGGAGCTTGCAGTTGATTATGAAAGCGCGCGCGGCCAAATATCCCCCGCCGAGGTTTTTGAAAAAATGCGCGAAATTGTTCGCATTATGGGTGCAGCAATTGAATTGGGGCTCCAAGGAACGCATTATGAAGACCGCATTCTCGGCAGCCAGTCACCCTTGTTTAAACAAAAAATGGACACCCAACAATTGGTGGGTGGGGACCTAAACAACCGAATAATCCTCTATGTAACGGCGATGATGGAGGCTAAAAGTGCTATGGGGGTGATTGTTGCCGCCCCGACAGCAGGCTCTTGCGGAGCCTTGCCGGGCGCGGTATTCGGTGCGGCACATGGCCTACAGGTGGAGGAGGACGAGATCGTTAAAGCCATGTTGGCCGCCGGCCTTATTGGGGTCTTTATTGCAGCCCATGCCACTTTTGCGGCCGAAGTAGGTGGGTGTATGGCAGAGACCGGCTCCGGTGGCGGAATGGCTGCAGCGGCCATTGTTGGATTGCGTGGGGGCACACTGGAACAAGCACTTGCTGCGGCTTCTTTGGCCTTACAAAATTCTTTGGGGGTCATCTGCGACCCCATCGGCAACCGCGTGGAGGCACCCTGCTTAGGACGTAATGTGATGGCGGCCTCTAATGCGTTGGCCTGTGCCAATATGGCCCTGTCGGATTTTGAAGCGTTGATTCCTTTAGACGAAGTGATCGAAACCATGAAGGCTGTTGGAGATCAAATTCACTACACCCTTCGGTGTACCAATCTTGGCGGGCTTTCTGTGACCGCATCAGCGAAAGCAATCGAAACCATGTTGGAAACATTGCCCATTTTACCTGCACGAAATTGTTAATTCGGACTCATCCTTCAAGGAAGGTTATGGTTCACTCAACTTCAGTGGAGTAGTATTGTCTCCCCTTAGCAAAGGGGTAGATTTTACCCCCCTGAATTACCAAGAGAATACCTCTTTCACTTTTTATGCCTCTCGTATGATGCGGCCCCTATGGGATTTTCCAGGCATTAATGCCCTAAAACTCATTCGCCGTATGCCCGATCAAATGCGGCCAAACAAATTTCTTTTTTCAACCCACAGCCCAGTACTTTTTCCACCTCTTTATTTCGTAACTGCACTTTTTTTCCATCAGCATACTCAAATTCAATACGGGTTAATTTGGCATCTTTGGGGTTTTTACCCGCTGGAATACCCATAAATTTAAATTCGGAGGTGGCACACCCTGGATCAAACGGGCCTTTTACGGTCATCGTCTTGGTGGCGGCAGTAAGGGTTTTGTTTTTGTGGTCTATGGGCGTCACCCAGAGTTTAAGATTTTTAACGGGTTGTTTGGGATGACAATTCAAGGTCTTGAAATACAAATTCAAGGTATTTGCCTTATCTCCTGCATAAACATTCAATTCCTGAATCACGGGCATGCCCTCTGACAAATAAGTATTCCATACAAACGAAAGATAGGTATCTAAAAATGGGCGATCCCGATTGCTGCGTTGGGCCACTTCCGCTTCAATTTTCGGTTGCTCAACATCATAAACCGCCTGCGCGAGCCGTTGAAATGGCCGGCATTCCAGTTTGGTACCGCGCTCAGGTGAAATCGTTTTAACTGATACATACCCAAATTGTCCATCCCATTTGGTCCAAACCCACTGAGAATCGTCATTCGGACTCGTTTGAACACAAGTAATTACAGGTAGCTTTTGCTTTTTGGGGATACTGGAAACAAGCACGCGAGTCGTAAGGTCACGTACCAGTTCCGTAGCGTCAGTCGTACGAACTTGACCCATTTGTGTGTCGGCAGATTGGGCCAAAACGAAGGCTGGAAATAAAATAAAGAAGGAAACTAAGCGCATGAAAAACAAGGAATTAGGGTTTATGTGTATCATTAATAGCGAATGCCAAACATCCACCAGCGTTGCGGCATGGGTGCATCAAATATTTCCGTGTATTTTTCGTTGGTCAGGTTACGGACTTCCCCATAAAACCGAATACCAAACAACCTGAATGGCTTCAGTTCCGCCCGTAGGTTGGTTACTGCATACCGTTTGCCAACAAGGGGGGCTTTCCATAACTGTTGCAACGAGTAGGTCATTCGGTTGCGGGTATATCGGGCTTGGGCCTGTAATATTTGGCGGGCATTGCTCAAAACATATTTATAGGAAACACCCGGTTCTTGCTCAAAACTGGCATCCAAAAACGTATAACTCCCACTTAACTGCACATCACTGCGACGGCCCAGTTTTTTTTGGTACTGTGCATCCATCTCAAACCCTTTTGTCTGAACCGAAACGATGTTCCGTGCAACCCAGTTCAGGTCTCCGGCGCCGGTTTTGGTGTAATCAATCAAATCTTCCGTATCCCGCACAAAAACGGTGGCCTGAAGGGTGAGCACCGGGGTGGCATAATAATCAACCCCGACTTCGTGCGACCAAGCAGACTCTGGCTTTAAATCCGGATTGCCGATATTTCGACCGATTGGATTGCTCAGGGTACTGTTTAAAAACCGTTCGGTATATCCCGGCGCACGTATTGCCCGGCCAATATGGGCCCGCAGGGTGGTTTTGTTCAAAGCATATGCCAAACTGGCAGCAGGAGAAGTTTGAAGGCCATAATTCGGATCATAATCTGCACGCCCGCCAAGAGTGATGTGCATATGCTTCAAAGGTTTCGCCAATAAAGCCGCAAAAACCCCTCCCAAGTGGTCTGTATGGTTGCCCAAGCTGTTGCTGGTAATACTGCGCTGCTCGCCTGTAATGCCACCCGAAACCGTGAGTTTGTCGCCTATTGGCTGCAAGACTGTCCAGTTTATCACCCACTGACGACTGGTACTTTCATTGGCTGGACTCATTGGGTTAAAACGGTACTCATCCCAGTGCTTGCGATAGGCACCGGAAAGTGTCCAAGAGCCTTCACCCAGATCGCGGGATAGGCTCAGTTGGTTCCACCAAGTTTTGGTCGCTTCGCGGGCACTATCTGCAGGAGAGGCAGAATAAAAATGCCATGCACTAAAATCCCGTTTGTCAAACGCCGTCCGAAAGTTAAGAACGCTGTTCTCGAAACGATGGCGAACGGCGAATGTCGAGGCCCGTTGGTCAAAATCGGTGCGCAGTGGAACGCCCTTTCGCAAAACCGGTGATCCGTCTGCCAGTACAATCGCTTGGCCGTCACTTCGCTGGCTTTGGTGCGCCCCTCCAAAACGAGTATTAAACAGTTTATAGCTATAAAATCCACCATAACTTCGGTAATCGTTGTTGCCATATGTGGCGTGTGCCTGAGCCTTGGGCTTCGGATTGGCCGTAGTTTTAGTAATGATATGTACCACTCCGCCCAGTGCATCCGGGCCATAAAGGGCAGATGCAGGGCCACGTAAAACTTCAATCCGCTCAATTTCAGACAGAGGAACGGGTAAATCGGAAGCAAAATGGCCCGTCTGAGGGTCGTTAAACCGAACCCCATCAATCAGGATCAAGACACCATTAAAGCCCGATCCGCGTACCGTAAAATCACTTTGTATGCCAAAACCACCCCGTGACTGTACCTCCACCCCCCCCACACTGCGTAGCACTTCATCTACCGTCGCTGCGGGAAGGCTTCTGAGTTGCTCGGCACTCACGACCTCTACCCGCCTTCCAGTAAGCCGCTTCTCCACCGGATACCGCGTGGCCGTAATGACCACCGTATCCGGCCAAACAGGGCTTTGTGAAATGGAATGAGGAACTACGGCAAACACCAAGATCATGACTACCAATAATGGCAGAACTCTTCGCAAAAATAAAACAGGCTTCATCTTTTACAAACAATGGTTTAAGAGAAATAGTTTTCTGGCATTCAAGCTTACACTTCAAAATAAGCCGCCACTCCTTGCGGCTTCATTAAGTTCTTGTGGGCATGGCTTTTTCGGATGTTTTTTCAAAGTCAAATTTTTCAGTCTTATAAACGTCACCTTAACAAATCCTACCAAACAATCTCCAGCGAGGATCTCTCTTTAAGGTAAAACCTTGTACACATTGGATTTAGACAGTCCTTCATTAGACTACCTTGCAACAAAGGCATTGGAAAAAAGATTCTCCTCAAAGACCTATAGGAAAAATGGTCTCAAAGTGCTAGAATATTTTTATTCCTACTTTATTTTTACATCTGTACAGCTTAATTTGTAATAGCCCCAAAAAATACCAACCAAATACAACAATAGACAAACATCGAATGCAGCAGTCTAATGTTCTGTTCCCATCCATACTATATTCAGCCATGACGGGGCCAGATAGTAAAACATAGAGAACCCATGAGCGATTTCGAGCAAACCAAAAGGTTCATTATCCAAGAAGAAAATCTTTCACGCCAAGATTTAATTGGTTTAGTAGGCTGTTCTCCTCGTCAATTGGATCGCTACCTCAACGACCTATTGAAGCAAGGTATGATAAATAAAGTAAAAAAGGGCAAACAGGTTTTTTATGTACTCAATGCGGATAAGCGTGAACCATCTTTATCCCTCATTCGGGCTACCAAAAATGAACAATTGGTTTTATTGATGGCCCTAAATGCTGCACGGCAACAACTGATGCGCACGCCTCTGGCAAAGGACATCAATCGGTTACTGGCAGCATTGAACCAACAAATGGAATTGGACGCAGATACAAAAACCGAAATACACGAAGACTTAGCCCACTTTCGGTTTGGAGATCCACCCCTCGAAAACATGCGCCCAGAAGTGTTCTTTGCTGTCCATAAGGCCAAAAAAGAATATAAAACCCTAACCATCGCCTATCAAACCGGAAGAAGTGGACAGGTAAGCCAAGACCGAAAGGTGGATCCGGTGATGATAGACCTTCCTTCATGGACGTTTGTAGCATGGTGTCATCAGCGCAAGAAGTACCTCGATTTTAAATTCTCGCGGGTCTTACACGTGGAGCCAGAAATGGAAGATGCCCAAATACGTGCGTTCGATCCCGACCTGCACTATAAAGACCGATTTAGCCAATTGGCCGGAAATACCCGCTACACGCTGACAATTCAGGCTTTGAAAGAAGTTGCAACCTACTTTAAAACCAAAAAATACCATGCCTCGCAAGAAGTACTTGCCGAAAACGAAGACGGGAGCCTGATCGTTAGGTTCTTGGTTACCAATGACGACGAGGTAGCTGCTTTCCTCCGCTCTTGGGGAGCAAAGATAAAGGTGATCCAACCCAAGAAAATGCAAATAAGGCTTTTGGAAGAGGCAAAATCTGTAATGGAAAGTTATGAAAGGTAAAAAACAGTTGTCATAAAGTGTATGATCACCTACACGCGCTCGTTATTGCTCTTAAATCACTCCTAAACCCATTAATTAAACCTTAGGGTATCACTATGAGAATCCTACTTAAAGCAAGCCCCCCAAGAAATGGATTGGACTTTGACTATACGTATAAATTAAAAGGCGTGCTCCACAAATGGATGGGCTATGATGAACAACTGCACAACGACCAGTCCTTTTATAGCTTCGGACAATTAAATGGTGGCCGAAAAGTTGGCAACCAGTTAAGGTTCGATCATGGCGTTTCTTGGCAGATCAGCTTTTGGGATATTGAAGTAGCAAAACGAGCCATTATGGGTATTATTCGCGATCCAGATATGCTACAAGGGATTCGCGTTATTGAAGTACAGGAATGCCCTGCGCCCAATTTTGGCTCTACGTACCGTTTTAATACCGATAGCCCCATTTTGATACGAGACAAACGACCCGATAACACGAAAGAATACCTGCTCTTTGACAATCCACGAGCTGATGAATTGCTCACCCTGTCCCTCCGCCGCAAATTAGAGAAAGCAGGCTTTACCGGAGACCACTTAAATGTGCAGGTGGCTTTTGACCGCGCCTACCCAAAAGCCAAGCCTCGCCTTATTCAATACAAGAACCTAAAGCATAAAGGCAGTAATTGCCCAATATGGGTACATGGCACACCAGAAACCCTGAAGTTTGTCTGGCTAACCGGCTTAGGAGACCTCACCGGCAGTGGCTTTGGCGCGCTACGGTAATTCAATGATATACAAACTTATAACCTACTGACCATGAAATACTACGTCGTTAAATACCAAGGCCCGTTTGGATTCATCAAGCCATGGACAGCCGTACGGGATGAGGAAACATTAAGCCAGCAATTCCTCACACCAAGCATTGTCGAAGGCATGAAGATCAAGCTAGAGGTTTCAGACATCCTTCGCCATTGTATTTCTTATATCAACATTGCTATTCAGCAAGAACAGACCCAACCGAAGGGGAGCATTGAGAAAAGTTCTGGCAAGGGCAAGGACAAAATCATGACGGTTAGTCGTCCTCGTTCTATTCTCAAAAGAGGTGTTATGGTTGAACCTATACTGTATCTGGCTTTCCCGACAATTGAGGATGCAGAAAAGGCACGATCGCAGCATATTTGCCTTTGTCGAAACGAAGACGTGATGTTGCCAGAAGAAGACATCTTTGTCCTAACACCTGATGAATTCGATGCGCTAAGCGGCTTTGAACTCTTATTCGGGCAATCAGATACGTCTTTCCTTGTTGGTTTTAGCCGCTTTGAAGAAGCAAAACCCATGTATGGGAGCCTGAGAATTTCAGGAAACCCATTAGACAAAAACACACGGACCCTGTCATGAAGCCTTTATTAGCAAAAAGCATTGACCAGGGTAATTTAACCTTGTTCGATCACACCTTGCATGTGACGCAAGCCATTGAACACATGAGTTTTCATTTAAGTCCTATACATGGCTTCGACGTTTCATTGGCTAAAAAAGGAGCGATCTTACATGATCTAGGCAAGTCCCATCCTTTTTTTCAAAAGGTGGTTTCAGATCAGTTAACGGAAGCGGATTTAGCCGAGAATACAGCATGTCCTCATCGTCATGAAATTTCCTCCATCTTATTTCTTCCTCTTTTTCCAAAAGAAGAATGGGATGTACTGATTGAGATGGTTATTGGACACCATAAATCCGTTCAACATGACAGAAGAGAGAGAGGGCTATTGGACTTAGTTGAAAAAATCATAGGAGGTGAAGAAACCGTATTTAACCGCCATGCTCAAGAATGGGAAACATGGATGCCCAATGCCTTACTTGTTGCAAAAGCATTTGATCTTAAAACAAACCCTATTTCTATTGAAGAAGCGAGGGAGGCGTTTAACTACACCCTTAACTATTGCGAAAACCTACAGACAGGTTGGTCACGGTGGCGAGGTTTATTGATGGGAGCGGATCACTTTGCATCAGATCGTATGCACCAAACAATGAATGCTGTAAGCCGCTTCTATGAACAACCAGACCTATCATATTATGAAAATCGAAAGCACAACCTCTACCCTCTTTCGCTACTCTCTGCTTCAAGTCATAAACCACACACGCTTGTCATTGCCCCGACTGGTGCAGGTAAAACGGACTATCTTTTAAGACGGTGCCAAGGACGGCTTTTTTATACCCTTCCTTTTCAAGCTTCTATCAATGCAATGTTTGATAGAATACGTCACGATTTACCTGAAACAGATATCCGGCGGGTTCATGCAGCTTCAAGAATTACGGTGAATAAGGATAACACTTTAGAAGAAACACATCTTCAAAGGCATCCGGGTGCAAGCATAAAGGTTATGACTCCGCACCAATTAGCCTGTTTGATTTTTGGCATGAATGGGTACGAAGCAGTTGCATTAGATGTGGCAGAAAAAGATGTCATCTTAGACGAAGTGCATGTATATCGGGAAGAATCTCAAGCAATGGTACTTGAAATCATCAAGACCTTAAAGGCTTTGGGATGTAGAATTCATGTAGGTACAGCCACAATCCCAACACTGCTCAAAAATCATATAATTGATTTATTGGGCGGGCATGAACATGTACTTGAAGTCACCTTACCGGATCATGTGCTGGCACAATTCAATAGACATCAGGTCTATAAAATAGCAACGCAAGAACAAGTCTATGATATCGTGGAAGAGGCTGTCGCAAATAAGGAGCGACTCTTAATTGTCCAAAACAAGGTACTTGATGCCCAATTTTGGTTTACGGAGCTAAAAAGTAAGTATCCAGATATCCCCTCAATGCTTATCCATAGTCGGTTCAGGCGTAAAGACCGTGCAAAGTTAGAGGATGATATCCAAGAGTTCAACAAAACCCATGGACCCTGCATTGTGTGTGCCACACAAGTTGTAGAAGTCAGTCTGGACATTAGCTTTGATCGAATGATAACGGCTTGTGCACCATTAGATGCGCTCATCCAGCGCTTCGGTCGCGTGAACAGAAAACGTACGGAACAAAGCATTGGGCATTACAAACCAGTGCATGTGATTGCGCCTCCAGAAGACCCAAAGAGTGCCCTCCCTTACCAGAAAGACGTTCTGGATCGCAGTTTTGAAGCCTTACCTGACCAAGGCGAATTACTGAAAGAAACCGAATTACAATCCTTAATTGATCGTGTTTATCCAAATGAAACCTTCAATCTGGTAAGCATAGATGGTCACTTGATTTTCCAGCAAGATCAATGGGTTATTTACAACTTATGCCACCACCCAAGGACGGTGCTCATGGACGTATTGGAAGTAGAGTCGGCTTGTGTGATTCGACATAAGGATGTTGGTTCATACCGTAAGCCAGGCAATGAGTTTAGGCAAAACTTTGAAATACCAGTCACGTGGAATTCAATAAGACACCTATATGGAAAAATGCCTGCGCTAGAAGGTGTACCAGAGAACCCTTTGAAGAAAATTGGGCACTCGCCTTTGGTCATACCTAATGACTGGTATAGTAAACAGGTTGGACTTCAACTGCCCAAAACAGATCCTACAGAACCCTTTAATATGCGGAGCATCTGATTTATGTACACAGCATACATTGGGCGAAAATTAGTAACCCTCTATAATCAAAGAAAAAACACAAATCTAAGTGTTGAAGCATTCTTTGACACCGTCTTTTATCCTCTCTTCTTTGATAACGCGCGTTATCTACTTCATGTGCATAATGCGCTTCCTTTTCAACATTCAAAGTTTGCCAGTGACCCGATTAAGCGAAAAAACACCAAAATGGAGCTGCACAAACTCATTCAAACGGCCGCTCCTAATGGGAGTACCTTTGTGGGAGCAGCAGCATCTGGTGTTGACGGTACAACATCCGGTCAGGTAACGTCATTAAACCTTGGTCTGAGTACAGAGGACTCTTATGCTTCTTGGATTGGTGCGGGATTAGGTATTGGTCTTGAAGGCGGCTATTCAATACTCATTGACAGTAATGAGGTGATTTGGGCAACTTATGAAGGCTGGCAACAATACCGAAACAGATTAATTGACACCCCAAACCAGAAAGGCAATCAAATTAACACATGGAATGGTGTTTGGCTTTCTCATTGTTCTAACAGAAGGTTCAATTCAGACTCACCCATGTTAGGCTTTGACTATTCCATGTTCCAAGCCAAAGGAGATCAAGCAGGAGTAAAAACACAATCATGGATCAAAGTCATCTTTGCACTGGCCAACCAACATCCCAATCAAAATCTTATTGCCTATGTGTATAGCCTTGGGCAAATGAACAAGACCATAGGATTTATCCAAATCAACTTACCTCAGGTTAAGCGCTTAAATGAGATTTATTCACATCTTGTTAAGTTATCTGAGTTTGAGATTGCACAGCAACAACTGGAAGATGTCTATGACACAGAATTCAGTTTTAAACGAGCCTGTATGCTTGGCAGCATTGGATTACAAGCTTTAGAGCCTTCCAAGTTGCGTGAAATCATGACAGGCAAGAAGAGCTTCAAGCCACCTAAGGATGAAGCAACAGCCATTACATTTACCATTTATCAAACCTGGATTACAGCTATGTTAGACAACAAGCAACTTCTAGAAAAGTCCCAGGAAATAGCCAAGCACTTACGTGCTTTTGTACTGGAAGACCGACAAGGCAAAACTACACGAAAGAATTTGGTGGATAAGATTCTTGATGCAAGTAGCAGAAAAGCATTCATTGAGAACCTGAAAGAAGCAATTCAATCTGGTAGCCTTGATGATCAGTTTTTTGATGACATTGTAACGGAAATCATGTTCATGCCAGCAGATCATTTTCCGCTTTTTATGACCTTGATTCGTTTCAAGTATGCCATTGAAAGCAACAAGTAGTTGCTCACCAAAATTCCAATGCTAAATCAAATACTTATTTAACAAACAGGAGTTATAACCATGAAATACCTCTTCATTCGCGGTTTGCGCCATGTTGACCATACCGTCTTTGTTGTCGAAAACGGACAAAAGAACTATTACGATCCCATTTTTGGGCGATCCGTGCCATATTCGAGTGGGCAACAAGTCAAGCGTTCATTGCTCAACACCCTATTAGATATATTGGATGAACCGCAAGCCCCCATCACCTTCAATTACCAAGTCAATAAAGAAAAATCCATTGAAAACAAAGAACCATGGTCTCCTTGCGATCCTCAATTTACGGATCAACTATTGGGGGGCTGGATGCAAGCACGCCCAGGCGTTGTAACTGTAAAGCGCAGAAGCCCGCTTTCTATTTCGGCAATGCGCCCTTTACATCCGCTGCTCTCGTCATTGCCGAAGGAAAATCTGACCTTTGATCGAAGTGAACGCCCTGATGAACATCCGGTACGTGTACTGAATGAGAAAGGTGAGGAAATGAGTTCCGAAGAGATTCTTACATTTCTTCAGTCCAATGCTCGCACCCTCCCGCGTCGCCTTTGGATTCCAGACAATACACGGGCTTCAGGACTTTTCGTATTCGATATTGCTATTGATCTCAGTACTCTTTTTAGTGTTTCGATCAATCAACATGACCCTGAAATCGCTCAAGGCAAGATTGATGGTTTGTTAGAAAAAGGCTGGAACGTCTCAAATGACAAGCTTCGCATTGTATGTCCTAAAGAACGCAGAGATAAAATTATTCCTGCATTAGCACATGCTCTGGTGAATTGGCGTGTTTCCACCAATCAATCCAGAACCTATAGCCCACAAGAGACGCTCGCCTTTGCAATCAGCACAAATGCAAACCGTCTTGCAAGTGCAATTCGGGCTGATTTAAAAGAGGAGAGTGCCCGCCAGGCTGCTATTCCGATTGTTCGAGAGGTCAAAGATGTTAACCTATTTACCATGCCAGCCTGTGGTGGTTATGTAGAAGGTGTTCGTGGGTCTGACGATGCATTAGAAGATGCAGAAACTAAACTCATTGAATTACTCTCATATTACCAATACGACGTATAATTCAAAGCACGTCCTTTAAAAGTCATGTTCTCCGTTTTAGTTGCTGGTTGCAACGTGCTTTGACGCCAATGGGGCATCTCCTTGGAAAAGAGGATGTCCCATTTTAAAGAGACCCCTACTTAATACGCCCATCTTACCCACCATGAATATTTCAGGTTATAGTATTGGATATTATGCACTATGCCCTCGAAAAGCATGGCTTAAGCAACAAGGCATTGATATGGAGCAGGAAAGCGAGACGGTGGCTTTGGGGCGGCTTTTGCATGAACAGGCTTATGAACGCACGAATAAAGACCTAATGTTAGAAGCCGTTTATGCGGGCATTCCATTGGTGGGTAAGTTAGACGGAGCCAACCTAAAAGATGGGGTTTTGTACGAAGTAAAGAAAAGCAAGGCCGCCGAAGAAAGCCATATCTGGCAAACCAGATTCTATCTGTGGCTGCTCAAGTTATCGGGCTGCTCAAATTATACAGGCTTAATCCAATACCCCCTGCTCAAAAAGACCCAGCCCGTTACGCTAAGTCCGGAAGATGAAGTCCGCCTTGGTGAAATGGTGCATGCCATTGCCGCACTGTTTCAGGCGCCCCTCCCCCCAGACCGCAACCCCAACCGGAAGCTCTGCGCTAAGTGCTCCTTTGAGGAATGCTGCTATGGATAGAGGCCACAATATACACCATTAGCTTATCATAAGCTCAAATTCCCTTATTATAGCTCCTTCTAATTCCTCGACCATGTAATACCTTCTTATGATAAAATAATGCCTTCTTATAGTAAGCTCAGCTTAATTACTTGACCATGTAACACCTCCTTATGGTAAACCCAAGTATCTTTATCATAAGTTCAACCTGATTACTCGACTATGTAGAACCTCCTTATCATAAGTACCATGCCTATGTGGAATAACCGTATGCCCTTTAAAACGACCTCTCAAAAAAACGGGTACCCCGCCTATTGCAAGGCACCCGATCTTGATACCGAAACCTGAATTTTATGGTTTGGGGGTTTCGTTATTGGTTCTGTTCCCAACCGGAAAACGACTGCGTAGGTCATCATATATAGGTTGCGCGCCTGCCACACCGTCTTTGGCAGCTACATGAACCATTTTGTAATACTTACGTGCTTCGGCATCGGCTTCGGAACCCATTAGCGCAATGGTATCAGACAGTTGAATCTCAAGTTGCTCAACCCTGCTTCTGATTGTATTGAGCTTAAGAACAAGGTCATAATAATGACTCAATTTATCCATATCCATATGCATTGGGCGGAACTCCGGATGCTGTGTTGCATGATCAATTAACTTGGTCATAAAACCATAGTGTTTGTCACTGATTTGCTTGATACTTTTCCGTTCTTCATTGGTTAGTGTCACCATAAAGTTTAATGCGGTGTAGATCTCATCTACCTTTTGTATTAAAGCGATTCGGTCTGCTTCCGTAAAAGCCACCGTAGAAGGAAGGTTTGGCATAATATTTTGGTTTTATGATTAATGAATAGACGGAAATCATCCGCTTACTCTTATAAACACATGAGATTGCAAAACATAACTTAATTTGTCGAAAAAAAGTGAAAAGACCTTATTATATTTTTTCGAGTGGGCGTTTAAAACGCAAAGACAACACCCTTTACCTTTATAAAATGGATGGAAACAGAGAGCCGGATGACCATCCACTATCCGATGGCGCACCTTCCGGGCTTTGTCTGACCGACAAATCTGCGATTCCGATTGAGCAGGTAGAAGCCTTGTATTGTTTTGGTGAGATGGATTTAAACACCAAGCTGATCACCTTTCTATGCCAGCATCATGTGCCCATCTTTTTCTTTGACTACTACGGTAATTTCACGGGTACGCTTTATCCGAGAGACAGCCTGCTTTCGGGCAGACTTAGGGTAAACCAAGCCCAGCATTACCTTAAACCAGCTTGGCGGATCAAACTGGCACGGGTCTTTGTGGAAGCAGCGGCATATAACATCCTTCGGGTGCTCAAGTATTACCAGACCCGCCAGTCAGGAGAAGACCAGATGCGTTTACAGGCAGGTATTGAACGCATCGAAATGCTGCGCGGGCAATTGGACGTGATGACGGAGGTTCCGGCGCTCATGGGCATCGAGGGCAATATGCGGGACACCTATTACACCCTCTGGCCTGCTATTCTGGGGCAAGGCATCACCGAAAAGTTTCCGTTTGACAAGCGGGAACGAAATCCTCCATCCAATGAACTGAATGCCTTAATCAGTTTTGGTAATGCCCTTTGTTATGGATCGGTACTCCGGCAAATCTACCGCACCGCATTAGACCCCACCATTAGCTATTTGCACGAGCCGGGAGACCGACGGTTTTCCTTAGCCTTAGACCTCAGCGAGGTTTTTAAGCCGCTTTTGGTGGATCGTGCCATCTTTAAACTCCTTAAAACCAACGTCATACAACCCAAGCATTTTGAAGCACGCCTGGGTGGGGTGTATCTAAAAGAAAGCGGCAGGCAACTATTTGTTCAGCATTGGGATGAGCGGCTAAGAACCATTATCCAACATCGAGCCTTGAACCGAAAGGTTAGTTACGAGCGTCTTATCCGATTAGATTGCTACTCCCTTATTCGCCATTTAATAGACCCTAACAAAGAGCCTTATACAGGTTTTAAGATGTGGTGGTAATATTCTTTAATAAATAAAAAACATGAGATGTTTGTTATAGCAGTTTATGACGTTGAGGCCAAGCGTTGTGCCAAGATGCTGAAACTTTTCCGACAATACATGGTTTGGGTGCAAAATTCTGTATTTGAAGGTGAGTTAACCGAGTCTCAATACAAAACCTTACAACAACGTGCAAGCAAGGTGATGGACCCGCTTACAGACAGTGTGGTTTTTTACCAATTGGGCCACGAAAAGTATGTTCGGCGCGAGGCATTAGGCCTTGAAAAAGAAGAACATAGCCGCTTTATTTAATCGTCGGGCCAAGAGTAGGCGTTGTGTTTTTAGACTTTTTGAGGAAAATAAGATCGCTTATTATAGATAAGTGCTTGTTTTTTAAAAGTCGTCGAGTGTATGGTCATTTGGCATAATTGGACCCCGACGACTTTTATACTTGCATCCAATGGCCTAAAACCCTTATTTTGAACCAGAATCAAGGATTTGCCGCTTTTTTTCAGCGGCTTTTAATCGCACCTTCGGGTATTGAAATATATTTTGCACTCATAAAACGCTTTGATCCGGTACACTTTTAATCGCACCTTCGGGTATTGAAATAGAAAAAAGATACGGATTAGGAAAAACCCTGAGAATCTTTTAATCGCACCTTCGGGTATTGAAATATGAACACATAAAGCAATAATGAAAGCCCGTCCGACTTTTAATCGCACCTTCGGGTATTGAAATAGTTCTGCTTTTGCTAATCGGCAAATTAAAAATGGAACTTTTAATCGCACCTTCGGGTATTGAAATTAGTTCTGAAGCCTCAGATATTAAATCTTCGGCCTTCTTTTAATCGCACCTTCGGGTATTGAAATTATTTAGGGCGGTAAAGGTTTTACCACTGCCATTTACTTTTAATCGCACCTTCGGGTATTGAAATCATAATCCAAAAATTCCTCCCTATCCCCCATCAAGCCTTTTAATCGCACCTTCGGGTATTGAAATAGTTCATCCAATTTTAAATCTATCGTTATATCCTGCTTTTAATCGCACCTTCGGGTATTGAAATTCATCTAATCATCAGATCAGCCGCATTTTTGACCCCCCTTTTAATCGCACCTTCGGGTATTGAAATATCATCTAATCATCAAATCATCTTGGTTTTTTACCCCTTTTAATCGCACCTTCGGGTATTGAAATCGAATCTGCTGACCAGCACCACGAGCAAGAACATGCTTTTAATCGCACCTTCGGGTATTGAAATACATCTGTTTTACGTTTACTTTCCACCCGTTGAGGCCTTTTAATCGCACCTTCGGGTATTGAAATTCAAACCTATGCAAGCATGACTATTTTGGCATGATACTTTTAATCGCACCTTCGGGTATTGAAATTAAATCCCGTCACGCTGCACCGGCTCCATGCCAACGCTTTTAATCGCACCTTCGGGTATTGAAATTATTTATTTGTTCGGTTTTCACGGAAGCTTTTTTGGCTTTTAATCGCACCTTCGGGTATTGAAATTACTTTCCAATTAGAAGATGCAACTTGTCTAATAAACTTTTAATCGCACCTTCGGGTATTGAAATGCAACTTCGTACTTTATTGCATTAATTAAATCAGGGCTTTTAATCGCACCTTCGGGTATTGAAATTTGAGGACAAGACGCCAGAAGGGTTCATCAATGCGACTTTTAATCGCACCTTCGGGTATTGAAATGATCCGAAAGTTTGGCTGTCGCCGGCGCGTCTTTTACTTTTAATCGCACCTTCGGGTATTGAAATAATATAATCGTTGTTTCGGGGAACGCAAGCGGATTGCTTTTAATCGCACCTTCGGGTATTGAAATAACAATGTTTGCAATGGGCTACGACATCAGCCCAGCTTTTAATCGCACCTTCGGGTATTGAAATCAAGCACCCATTGTTTGGGAGAGTTATACATGCTTTCTTTTAATCGCACCTTCGGGTATTGAAATTTGAGGACAAGACGCCAGAAGGGTTCATCAATGCGCTTTTAATCGCACCTTCGGGTATTGAAATATAACTGAATATAAGTTACAAGCGTGGCAACATAGACTTTTAATCGCACCTTCGGGTATTGAAATTAGTCAACCCCAGCCCACCATTCACCATTTGAAACCCTTTTAATCGCACCTTCGGGTATTGAAATTTTTGATTCACGCCCGACCAACGCCGAAACTTCAGGCTTTTAATCGCACCTTCGGGTATTGAAATTTGAGGACAAGACGCCAGAAGGGTTCATCAATGCGACTTTTAATCGCACCTTCGGGTATTGAAATGAAGAATACGGAGCCCGTATTGCGGCCTTTTCGGACTTTTAATCGCACCTTCGGGTATTGAAATAAGGATTTTAAGATTTTGAACTACATTCCTGAAAACTTTTAATCGCACCTTCGGGTATTGAAATATATCTTCCAGACGGATCGGTGTTGGCGGCAAAACTCTTTTAATCGCACCTTCGGGTATTGAAATAGTGAAACAGAATTACGATTAGGCGGAAGTTACCCTCTTTTAATCGCACCTTCGGGTATTGAAATCAACCGATCTGGCAAATGACGAAGCCCGAATATCCACTTTTAATCGCACCTTCGGGTATTGAAATAAAGGAAAGATCAAAAACTTTTAGTGGGGTGGCAAACTTTTAATCGCACCTTCGGGTATTGAAATGATGCTCTGTAAAAGGGGCTAAGATTTTTGCCACACTTTTAATCGCACCTTCGGGTATTGAAATTTTTTTTTTGGTTTAGGTTTATGAGTAAATAGTTCACCTTTTAATCGCACCTTCGGGTATTGAAATTAGAGGGGCTTTTTTTTGTTTCTGATGGCTGTTTATGCTTTTAATCGCACCTTCGGGTATTGAAATTTTTATCCCCACCGTAACCGAAACGCCGCCGCCTACTTTTAATCGCACCTTCGGGTATTGAAATTTCGCCGTGATACCGTTCCATTACCATTTTTATGGACTTTTAATCGCACCTTCGGGTATTGAAATTTACAAAGCATATACAAAAGCGGGGCAGGCAGCACCTCTTTTAATCGCACCTTC
The DNA here is from genome assembly GCA_016788705.1 of Bacteroidetes Order II. bacterium. NCBI lineage: Bacteria > Pseudomonadati > Bacteroidota > unclassified Bacteroidota Order II. > Bacteroidota Order II. bacterium. The sequence continues at coordinate 71,500 of JAEUSQ010000018.1, read as the reverse complement.
GGGTATTGAAATTAATTTGCCCGCCTGCATCGGCCCCGTTACTGGTCCTTTTAATCGCACCTTCGGGTATTGAAATCACTTGGGTTACGATGATGGTAGGACAGTTGGGCGGCTTTTAATCGCACCTTCGGGTATTGAAATTTTGTAAGCCAAACAGTTTGCAATGCTTTTGGAAGACTTTTAATCGCACCTTCGGGTATTGAAATTTTTATCCCCACCGTAACCGAAACGCCGCCGCCTACTTTTAATCGCACCTTCGGGTATTGAAATTTTTGCAGTTCCAATACGTTTACCTTCCACGTCCGGCTTTTAATCGCACCTTCGGGTATTGAAATCGTCCGGCAAATCCACCTCAAAATCGTTGTGGTCTGCTTTTAATCGCACCTTCGGGTATTGAAATGACTCAAATCAATATTCAGTTAGCCGGAAACACGCGGCGCTTTTAATCGCACCTTCGGGTATTGAAATCTTTTTGCCACTTTGCCACTTACTGGTTTTCCGTATGCTTTTAATCGCACCTTCGGGTATTGAAATTTAACAACCTCTCTATCTCGCCTAAATGGTGGCGTATTCTTTTAATCGCACCTTCGGGTATTGAAATTTTTAGACAAAAAAGCCTTCTTTGTGGTATTGGATACTTTTAATCGCACCTTCGGGTATTGAAATTTTTTTCGCCTGCTATGTTTTTGCAACCTGCATTAACTTTTAATCGCACCTTCGGGTATTGAAATATGGTAGCGAAATCGTCAGAAGGCATTAAGAAAATACTTTTAATCGCACCTTCGGGTATTGAAATATCCATCTTCCTCGTCAATTGACGGCACAAACACTACTTTTAATCGCACCTTCGGGTATTGAAATGCTACTAATTCGGCGACATCGCAGATAGTAGTAGCCTTTTAATCGCACCTTCGGGTATTGAAATACTCACGGTAGGATAAGCGGGTATCCTGCGCGGTTTCTTTTAATCGCACCTTCGGGTATTGAAATACCAACTCCCTGTACGTATCCGTATTGAATACGTAGCTTTTAATCGCACCTTCGGGTATTGAAATATCTCGTGGTAGTAGGTGTATGAAAGAACATGTTCGCTTTTAATCGCACCTTCGGGTATTGAAATGAAGAAGGCCATAAAAGCAAAAGCAAAAGCAACAAACTTTTAATCGCACCTTCGGGTATTGAAATCCGGAATCGGTGGTAACACATATACCGGATTCGGTAAGACTTTTAATCGCACCTTCGGGTATTGAAATGGCGGCAGAAAGTTGGAAGAAAGTTCTTCCCCCACCTTTTAATCGCACCTTCGGGTATTGAAATGGCGGCAGAAAGTTGGAAGAAAGTTCTTCCCCCACGGCTTTTAATCGCACCTTCGGGTATTGAAATCGTATTCGGAAAGGGCAGTAAAACCCGTGTAAAAGCTTTTAATCGCACCTTCGGGTATTGAAATCATGTTTTTACACTCGTCCGTCGCCGGAACTTGGGGCTTTTAATCGCACCTTCGGGTATTGAAATGAAGGAGGCACGTGTATTGATATGTGATGTTCTGGGTCTTTTAATCGCACCTTCGGGTATTGAAATCAATTACGGTTTTCCCGATACGCGCACCCATCGCGTCCTTTTAATCGCACCTTCGGGTATTGAAATATGCCCACAGAACCGGGGGAATGGGCAATGTGATGACCTTTTAATCGCACCTTCGGGTATTGAAATTGTTTTTCAACAGGGAGGCATGGTCGAAGAGGAAGAACTTTTAATCGCACCTTCGGGTATTGAAATAGGGGCGCATAATGCGATTCAAAACTTCCGGCAAACTTTTAATCGCACCTTCGGGTATTGAAATTTTTCTTATTGGTTTTGGTTTCTGTGTGTTATTTAGGCTTTTAATCGCACCTTCGGGTATTGAAATATAGGCTTGGGAAGAAGTTTGGAACAGCGTGTTTCCCTTTTAATCGCACCTTCGGGTATTGAAATTTGATAACCCGCCTTCACGGCGGCTTTTTGCCGGTCCTTTTAATCGCACCTTCGGGTATTGAAATCCAAGTGTTATGGTTAAAAATGTGCGCGGGAGACTCCTTTTAATCGCACCTTCGGGTATTGAAATTAGACGGGCAAAACGATTTTGACCCAGAACTACCAACCTTTTAATCGCACCTTCGGGTATTGAAATACGCTACAAGGCGGTACAACCGCTGGTGATTATACAGCTTTTAATCGCACCTTCGGGTATTGAAATATGATGGCGAAAAAATACTTAAATGCTATTACGAGCTTTTAATCGCACCTTCGGGTATTGAAATACATTCAGACAGGCGTTTGACGCGATGGGTGCGCGTACTTTTAATCGCACCTTCGGGTATTGAAATCAAGCTGGAGACCCCAACAAGATGAAAACAATCCACCTTTTAATCGCACCTTCGGGTATTGAAATGACATTCCGTTTGACATTCCAAATAAACAACTGAACTTTTAATCGCACCTTCGGGTATTGAAATACAACACACTCTTAAAGACCAAAATACGGGGCCGGGCTTTTAATCGCACCTTCGGGTATTGAAATCCGATACTTTTAAACGGTGGAAGGAATTTGCCGGACTTTTAATCGCACCTTCGGGTATTGAAATTATTCCCTTAATGACGAGAACAATACCAATAATTGCACTTTTAATCGCACCTTCGGGTATTGAAATGACAAAGGCGCATTTCCCCCAACTGCCCCAAAATCACTTTTAATCGCACCTTCGGGTATTGAAATAGTCAATATCCAATCGGACACCCGTTTCCGTTTCCGACTTTTAATCGCACCTTCGGGTATTGAAATGACACAATACATCGAAACTGCATCCCAGTATCGCCTACTTTTAATCGCACCTTCGGGTATTGAAATATGATGCAGCAGCGAAAGAGGACGCGGCGTTCTTGCCTTTTAATCGCACCTTCGGGTATTGAAATGTCAGGGTCAGACGGGTTTTCATTTGTTGTCCCTGCACTTTTAATCGCACCTTCGGGTATTGAAATAAAACAATAATCGGCCTCAAGCAGCTATTAGATGGACTTTTAATCGCACCTTCGGGTATTGAAATATGGAGGGGAAGAGTACAGACGCTTTTTACACCCTGCTTTTAATCGCACCTTCGGGTATTGAAATTTTTTTCACGCCCATACAGGCAATAACATGCCCGCCTTTTAATCGCACCTTCGGGTATTGAAATACCGTAACAGTCTCAATAAACAGCCCAATCAGTGTGCTTTTAATCGCACCTTCGGGTATTGAAATCTCGGACATATCAACAGACGCGCCGCCCTGTTCTAACTTTTAATCGCACCTTCGGGTATTGAAATAATAGAAAAAACAGGGGAAGAGGTTGTTGGGTTGAACTTTTAATCGCACCTTCGGGTATTGAAATAGAAGTTCTTGCATAGGGCGTAGCACATTTCGCTCACTTTTAATCGCACCTTCGGGTATTGAAATTGTTCCGGCTTCATTAAGTGCCTCCGCGATCAAACTTTTAATCGCACCTTCGGGTATTGAAATATAGGAAACCTTGAAGAGGCCGTAGATTCAGCCGTCTTTTAATCGCACCTTCGGGTATTGAAATCTTCATAATTACAAAGAAAATAACGGCTAACCGTAACTTTTAATCGCACCTTCGGGTATTGAAATGCGATCGCAAGCAAGGACATACTATTGATTACCCTTCCTTTTAATCGCACCTTCGGGTATTGAAATTTTTGTACATGCACGATTTATTGCCGATCTCTATCCGCCTTTTAATCGCACCTTCGGGTATTGAAATGTTCCTATGACTGTTGCCCCAACCGGAAGACCTGCCTTTTAATCGCACCTTCGGGTATTGAAATGGGGGCACGGATGAGAGCCGTGGGGGAGTCTTTATACTTTTAATCGCACCTTCGGGTATTGAAATATGAAAATGCTATACCATTGGAGAAATACTTACCTGACTTTTAATCGCACCTTCGGGTATTGAAATGTATCATGACGATACCCCTCTCGATAAGGAGATACTCCTTTTAATCGCACCTTCGGGTATTGAAATGCTATTTAGCGGAATGGGTAGCACGATGAACAATACTTTTAATCGCACCTTCGGGTATTGAAATAGAAAACCTCACCGCCCAATGCGACACCGCTTGAGGCTTTTAATCGCACCTTCGGGTATTGAAATGTCGTGATGGCATTATTTCAGATGCGGCGGGCAATGCTTTTAATCGCACCTTCGGGTATTGAAATAGCGTCACCCCCCTGATTTTCTGTTCTGCACGCGCACTTTTAATCGCACCTTCGGGTATTGAAATGACAGCAGTTCCACCGTTCCGCCAAAACTTGCATAAACTTTTAATCGCACCTTCGGGTATTGAAATGCGGCACGTCTGAACTCTGCAAGTTCCCGTTTTGCTCTTTTAATCGCACCTTCGGGTATTGAAATACATTCAACGCTTGCAAACTGTTCGTTGCCGTCAAACTTTTAATCGCACCTTCGGGTATTGAAATGAGATACCAACAACCCTCCACAAGTCAAACTCACCCTTTTAATCGCACCTTCGGGTATTGAAATTAATAATAAATGACTTATCAGGGGCTTGGGTTGGAGACTTTTAATCGCACCTTCGGGTATTGAAATAAAATCAGAAACGAACTAATTGCGATTGATGAAACTCTTTTAATCGCACCTTCGGGTATTGAAATGTAAAACAGGCTCCCCTACATGATGCAAAAACGTTACTTTTAATCGCACCTTCGGGTATTGAAATAGCTCAGGCCGCTCTTGAGCTGGCTGCGGGACTTGGCTTTTAATCGCACCTTCGGGTATTGAAATGTGTGTGATCCATACGTTGCTGACCCGTCCCCACGCTTTTAATCGCACCTTCGGGTATTGAAATACAGGAGGAGATTGTACATATAACTCATATTGCCCCCTTTTAATCGCACCTTCGGGTATTGAAATCGCATTATTGAAAAACGCGCTGCACGTCCAGCCCTGACTTTTAATCGCACCTTCGGGTATTGAAATTTATGCTATGTTATTTATTGAGTTAGAAAAATACACTTTTAATCGCACCTTCGGGTATTGAAATGTCACCAGCACTGCTACCGTCATCCCCAACATCACCCTTTTAATCGCACCTTCGGGTATTGAAATAAGGTTGTGAGATCATCAACTGCCAGCCCTAAAATGCTTTTAATCGCACCTTCGGGTATTGAAATTTATTCAACTTTTGTGCTTTCATTTTACTTTTATTTCTTTTAATCGCACCTTCGGGTATTGAAATAAAACATTTGATTTGCGCTGCTACCGCCATGTTTGACTTTTAATCGCACCTTCGGGTATTGAAATCGAACTATTTCAGTCTATTTTCAGAGCTTGCGCGGCCTTTTAATCGCACCTTCGGGTATTGAAATTTGAAGAGGGCCTGAGAGACTATGAAAAAAGTCCTCTTTTAATCGCACCTTCGGGTATTGAAATCTGCAACTATCGCAAAGGCTGCAAGGGGAGAAGAACTTTTAATCGCACCTTCGGGTATTGAAATCTAACGGTTTGCGTGTATGCGTAGGGCGATTTATTACTTTTAATCGCACCTTCGGGTATTGAAATAAATATGATGGCGAGCGGCTTGTACATCACCACGTGCTTTTAATCGCACCTTCGGGTATTGAAATATTGTACAGACCCTGATCTTATTTCTGCAATAAAAACTTTTAATCGCACCTTCGGGTATTGAAATTTCTACAACAACATCAAAATTTTGCGAGGCAGGGTGACTTTTAATCGCACCTTCGGGTATTGAAATAGTTCTTCAGCAAGTTGCAGAACAGCCTCTTTAGGCTTTTAATCGCACCTTCGGGTATTGAAATTCATCAAACATGCGCTTAATTACGCAACGGGGGCGACTTTTAATCGCACCTTCGGGTATTGAAATATTTTAGAATAGAACAAAAACGGCGTGGCATGTAGTCTTTTAATCGCACCTTCGGGTATTGAAATGATCCAGACGTAGATTTTTAACTGGCCCGACCTTTACTTTTAATCGCACCTTCGGGTATTGAAATGTCCACGAAATCAACTTCTATCGTCATGCTTGGTGCTTTTAATCGCACCTTCGGGTATTGAAATATACGATGATGAGAAACTATTTCAGCGTCTCACGCTTTTAATCGCACCTTCGGGTATTGAAATGCACCTGTTTCTGCTGTTGGGTCGCCGAGGAACAAACTTTTAATCGCACCTTCGGGTATTGAAATCGCGCCTGTAGGCGGGTTTGGAAACCCACACACGACTTTTAATCGCACCTTCGGGTATTGAAATTAAATGGTTTAGCCAAATCTTTACGCAAAGCAATAACTTTTAATCGCACCTTCGGGTATTGAAATATTTGTTTTTACGTATAGATACCCATAGGCTTACGCCTTTTAATCGCACCTTCGGGTATTGAAATGCGACCCACGGTAGACTTTAAGTGCGTGCGAGTCTGCTTTTAATCGCACCTTCGGGTATTGAAATGAAATGCCAAAAAACGCGCCTGCACGCGGGGCGTTCTTTTAATCGCACCTTCGGGTATTGAAATCTCATTAGAGTTTACAGGTGTTTGGCGAAAACGTTTCTTTTAATCGCACCTTCGGGTATTGAAATCCGAAATGCGCGATGGTTTATGAATCCAGACGTTGCCTTTTAATCGCACCTTCGGGTATTGAAATACAGGTATCAGGGCAAAAAAACGGGAGGGTATTTTGCTTTTAATCGCACCTTCGGGTATTGAAATTTTACAAACATTTTAGAACAGGGCGGCGCGTCTGTCCTTTTAATCGCACCTTCGGGTATTGAAATTTAGTGGCAAGCTCTCCAAAATCTCGGTAGTTCATTGCTTTTAATCGCACCTTCGGGTATTGAAATCTAACAGCACAGGCATTGGCGCCGCTCATTGAAGCTCTTTTAATCGCACCTTCGGGTATTGAAATGTTGTCAGGTCGTGTGTGGGTTTCCAAACCCGCCTACTTTTAATCGCACCTTCGGGTATTGAAATGAGATGTTCACATATAATATACCACATAAACAGTTGCTTTTAATCGCACCTTCGGGTATTGAAATTCGGGAAATTCTCGCCCTGATCCCTCCTGCCTTGCTCTTTTAATCGCACCTTCGGGTATTGAAATGGCTGATGGCGTAGCTGCTCCTTACAGAGTTACTTCTTTTAATCGCACCTTCGGGTATTGAAATCGCATCTGGGTAGCGAGACACGGCCACCTCGTCAACTTTTAATCGCACCTTCGGGTATTGAAATTTGTGACTAATACTCAAGTTTCATTTAATCCTTCAGCTTTTAATCGCACCTTCGGGTATTGAAATATGAAACGTAGAGAAACTGTGTTATCGTCATCACAACTTTTAATCGCACCTTCGGGTATTGAAATGACGAATTGTTGAACACTACTTCTCTTCTTGCTCAATACTTTTAATCGCACCTTCGGGTATTGAAATGACAGACGGACAGACGGAACCGTGCCAGTCTCGGGCTTTTAATCGCACCTTCGGGTATTGAAATGTACTGGCTCCTCCTTAGCCTTTGCTGCGGCCTGTTTCTTTTAATCGCACCTTCGGGTATTGAAATTCAGAATCAGAGCATAGAGGCGAATAACGCTGCTGTCTTTTAATCGCACCTTCGGGTATTGAAATTTTATGTTGCCCATGTCAAGAGGGATAAGCAGGGAATCTTTTAATCGCACCTCCGGGTATTGAAATAGGGAATGGGGATTTAGAGATGCAGGGTGGTGTTTTCTTTTAATCGCACCTTCGGGTATTGAAATCCGAGACATGGAACAGCGCTCACGTCAGGTTTCGCGCTTTTAATCGCACCTTCGGGTATTGAAATGAGTCATCCCCAAAATTGCTTAAAACAATATCGTACTTTTAATCGCACCTTCGGGTATTGAAATCAGGGACGGTGGTCCAGCCTGGGGGTTCGTTTGTGACTTTTAATCGCACCTTCGGGTATTGAAATCGGCGGGGTTGAGGTCTGAGAGTGTGAGTTATTCCGTCCTTTTAATCGCACCTTCGGGTATTGAAATATAGAATCCCCATTAAAAGCATTGAATATCTCAACGACTTTTAATCGCACCTTCGGGTATTGAAATAAAAGGTAGGTACATACTATTTTGTAGTACCTTCTAACTTTTAATCGCACCTTCGGGTATTGAAATAACCTGACGGATAATCACAAGAAAGGTCTATCATACTTTTAATCGCACCTTCGGGTATTGAAATAAGAGCGTATGCGCATCCATGGTGCCGCCAAGGCGCCTTTTAATCGCACCTTCGGGTATTGAAATAGGCTTATTCTGTGAAGACTTTTCGGCTAAAATTTCTTTTAATCGCACCTTCGGGTATTGAAATACCTTTTCGGAGCCTAAAAAGTGACTAAAAACACCCTTTTAATCGCACCTTCGGGTATTGAAATAATCGCGCCACCTTGCAGCGCCAGAGCGCCCGTGGGCTTTTAATCGCACCTTCGGGTATTGAAATTCATCCACTATTGCGCGAGATTCAACATCCCGCCTCTTTTAATCGCACCTTCGGGTATTGAAATTTGCTCGCGCCAAATACATGGCAGGTCATTCAGAACTTTTAATCGCACCTTCGGGTATTGAAATAAATCACCGCTTTCGTAGGTGTTTTGGTCAGCGCTTCTTTTAATCGCACCTTCGGGTATTGAAATTAAAAACCTCGGCACTAGCAGTGTTTGCGGGTGTTACTTTTAATCGCACCTTCGGGTATTGAAATTTTCGCTTTTTGGTCTTCGCTAATTTCTGTTAATGTCTTTTAATCGCACCTTCGGGTATTGAAATCGCTCTTTCTCGTCAGCTGGATAAAATTACTAATCCTTTTAATCGCACCTTCGGGTATTGAAATGAAGGGCATTACGTGAAAATTGAGCATCACGTACATCTTTTAATCGCACCTTCGGGTATTGAAATGAAGCCTGACCCGAACCCAGTCACCAAGCCCGCCACTTTTAATCGCACCTTCGGGTATTGAAATCGATGCAGTCTCTCGGCAGGTGGTAGAGAAACTGACCTTTTAATCGCACCTTCGGGTATTGAAATGAAAATTTGGCGGAGATGGTTGCGGCATTCACGCAAGCTTTTAATCGCACCTTCGGGTATTGAAATGAGGCTGGAACTGTACTCCTATGAAGAATCCCCCTTCTTTTAATCGCACCTTCGGGTATTGAAATCCCGTCGCCTCGAAGAGCGTCGTAAGCGCATCAACGCTTTTAATCGCACCTTCGGGTATTGAAATGCAATCGCGAGCAAGGACATACTATTGGTTACCTTTCTTTTAATCGCACCTTCGGGTATTGAAATAGAAGTTTCACGGTATCTGTGATTTTGGCGTGAAACTTTTAATCGCACCTTCGGGTATTGAAATACCTGTTCATAATACTTATCGTAAAAGCTAAAAATTCTTTTAATCGCACCTTCGGGTATTGAAATCAGGGTTATCGGAAAGACGATTATAAACAAAATGGGCTTTTAATCGCACCTTCGGGTATTGAAATCCAAAGCCGCCCCACGTGGAGCGTATAAACTGGTACTTTTAATCGCACCTTCGGGTATTGAAATCGACGGGGTTGAGGTCTGAGAGTGTGAGTTATTCCGCTTTTAATCGCACCTTCGGGTATTGAAATTAAAGACGGGTTTTGCGGCGGCGGTAAAACCTTGCTTCTTTTAATCGCACCTTCGGGTATTGAAATGTTGGAATAAAAATAGAATACGCACTTTCACCCAGCTTTTAATCGCACCTTCGGGTATTGAAATATAGGTGTAGCACTAATTATTTAATTTGCGGTCAGGCTTTTAATCGCACCTTCGGGTATTGAAATGAACGGTCGCCCCAAAATGGGTTAGAGTTTTACATGCTTTTAATCGCACCTTCGGGTATTGAAATGAAGGTTGGGCAATAGATAAAACGGCTGGTTCTCCGCTTTTAATCGCACCTTCGGGTATTGAAATAAGATTTTGGAGGAGGAACAAGATGGGGTGATACAGCTTTTAATCGCACCTTCGGGTATTGAAATTGAGTTGTCCGGCATGAAGCAGATAGACTCCTTCAGCTTTTAATCGCACCTTCGGGTATTGAAATGGGCGATTCTTCCCAAGCCAAATCAGCATCGCCACACTTTTAATCGCACCTTCGGGTATTGAAATCCCAACAACGATGTTCACTATTATCCAGAAAATGACTTTTAATCGCACCTTCGGGTATTGAAATAGTGCTTGAGACCTTCGCGGCTACGGTTGGGGTTGAGCTTTTAATCGCACCTTCGGGTATTGAAATCCGGGATTGCTGTTGGGACTGGGTTAAAAGTTGCGGCTTTTAATCGCACCTTCGGGTATTGAAATTTCATCTACAGCGCCAATATATAGGCTACCCGAATACTTTTAATCGCACCTTCGGGTATTGAAATTAATGCTTTGGATGGTTTATTTGTTCGCTCATAGTCTTTTAATCGCACCTTCGGGTATTGAAATCATTTACTAATTGTTAAAAACACTTTTAGAGGGCGCTTTTAATCGCACCTTCGGGTATTGAAATCGACTGATCATACGCTGGAGCCTGTGACGGACGCACTTTTAATCGCACCTTCGGGTATTGAAATCAGGGCGGCTATAGACTGGGTGCAGGCGACCTTCTTCTTTTAATCGCACCTTCGGGTATTGAAATTATTTCCCGGAAATCCTGGCAGCGATGTCGAGCCGTCTTTTAATCGCACCTTCGGGTATTGAAATTTTGTTGCTAATTTTCTGCCGCTTCCGTTTGCGGCCTTTTAATCGCACCTTCGGGTATTGAAATCAGGCCTCAAGGCTCGCTCGCACCTGCATGATTTGTCTTTTAATCGCACCTTCGGGTATTGAAATATGAAGAATCACAAAAAATACAGCGCTACATCCATCCTTTTAATCGCACCTTCGGGTATTGAAATAAAAAAAACACTACGAAAGCGCCTTGTTTAGAGCCTACTTTTAATCGCACCTTCGGGTATTGAAATCGCCAAGGCGAGATGCTGTACAAAGTCGCCTTGGCGCTTTTAATCGCACCTTCGGGTATTGAAATCTGCCTGTGTGGCGGCGTGTTGTGATGCTACGCCTGCTTTTAATCGCACCTTCGGGTATTGAAATGATTGTACCGTGAGGCGAATTGTGGGGGCTTACAAACTTTTAATCGCACCTTCGGGTATTGAAATAGCCAAATAACGCCATGCCAATATTTACTGCCGCCAACTTTTAATCGCACCTTCGGGTATTGAAATGAGTGTTGCGCAGGTTGTTACCCTTTCGGGTGCTGACTTTTAATCGCACCTTCGGGTATTGAAATGACACTTGGAATTAGATGGGGTGGCCGCTTGGTCTGCTTTTAATCGCACCTTCGGGTATTGAAATCCGTATAAAAGTGGGTGCTTCTGTTCTATATTCCAACTTTTAATCGCACCTTCGGGTATTGAAATGAACACTACACATCTCAAGCACCACGGGCCAGTACACTTTTAATCGCACCTTCGGGTATTGAAATGTACAATTGCACCCCAATTAAACAAGATAGCCACCCTCTTTTAATCGCACCTTCGGGTATTGAAATGAATCATTCCACAGTGATACACAACATTCAGGGCGTACTTTTAATCGCACCTTCGGGTATTGAAATAAGAGCTGGCAACCCAAAACAAAATCCTGTCCGAAACTTTTAATCGCACCTTCGGGTATTGAAATTAGTGACCGTCACGCGGCGCTCCTTGCGCCCCGCACTTTTAATCGCACCTTCGGGTATTGAAATGGGCAATGATCCCAGCGTGCCCCTGCGCACTATTGCCTTTTAATCGCACCTTCGGGTATTGAAATTTGCTCGCAACCAGCGTGCAGGGGATGCTATATTATCTTTTAATCGCACCTTCGGGTATTGAAATGATTGAGTCCGCCCACCTGACCCAGGATGGGCACTCTTTTAATCGCACCTTCGGGTATTGAAATTTTAGCATCTACTAAGACACATGTGTAAGAATAGATCTTTTAATCGCACCTTCGGGTATTGAAATCGCATTTTCATAGAGCTTTCTGGCGCGGAGCATGCACTTTTAATCGCACCTTCGGGTATTGAAATAATGGGACCTGTTACCAGCGTGCCAATCACCCGTCCCTTTTAATCGCACCTTCGGGTATTGAAATCTGAGGAACATGCCCGACGATATGTGGCACTTGTACTTTTAATCGCACCTTCGGGTATTGAAATAGTTGCCACCTCCTTTGGACTCACAATGGACGCCCTCTTTTAATCGCACCTTCGGGTATTGAAATTCGTGTGGCTAATCCTACGACGTTTTTGCGCAGGGTCTTTTAATCGCACCTTCGGGTATTGAAATATGCAATGCTGCAATCAGTAAGGCGCTTACAGGACAACTTTTAATCGCACCTTCGGGTATTGAAATCAAATGCGTCGTCCAATTTATTTACCGCATCCGTTGCTTTTAATCGCACCTTCGGGTATTGAAATCTGGTGCCTGTGCTTGAGGATGGGGGTGGTGAGGGAGCTTTTAATCGCACCTTCGGGTATTGAAATCGACCATAGCCTGATCCGTGCGTTGACGAACCATACTTTTAATCGCACCTTCGGGTATTGAAATCGCAGGTCTGGCAGAATGCGCGGGAGGTGCCCGTCAGCTTTTAATCGCACCTTCGGGTATTGAAATCTACGACAATAATAGAAAGACCCTTACGATCGAGCTACTTTTAATCGCACCTTCGGGTATTGAAATACAGACATTGTTCGTCAAAAACTACACGAACAGGGTCTTTTAATCGCACCTTCGGGTATTGAAATCTGTGAAGGTTTCCCCAGTGGAGATTTCGACCTTACTTTTAATCGCACCTTCGGGTATTGAAATTTGTCTGGAAGCCACTGAGGCACTTGCTGTCTATACTTTTAATCGCACCTTCGGGTATTGAAATGTTAGGTTTAACACTGGCTTGTTCGCTCCTGAATACTTTTAATCGCACCTTCGGGTATTGAAATATCGCATCGAGCGCATTTTTGAAGTACTCGGTCCTTGCTTTTAATCGCACCTTCGGGTATTGAAATTATTGATCCACAATGTGTGGGGGGTTACAAAAATTGGCTTTTAATCGCACCTTCGGGTATTGAAATCGGCTATTAGGTCGTCAGTGATTTTGCGCTTGCGCCCACTTTTAATCGCACCTTCGGGTATTGAATTTTTTTTTTTGGGGTGAATAAGATGGTATTGCCTGCCTTTTAATCGCACCTTCGGGTATTGAAATCGCAGAGTCATGGTAAATTGTTTGTGACATACCCCATCTTTTAATCGCACCTTCGGGTATTGAAATCCGACGCAGAGAACAATGCATCTAATCGCTTATCCACTTTTAATCGCACCTTCGGGTATTGAAATATACGGTCTCCCATGTTAGTCGTCTGGGTGATACGTCTTTTAATCGCACCTTCGGGTATTGAAATATTATGCGACCTGTCGCGCCATTCTTTTTAGCGCCTCCTTTTAATCGCACCTTCGGGTATTGAAATGCATGATTTGTCTTTGTGTCAGCATCTGTGATTTTTCTTTTAATCGCACCTTCGGGTATTGAAATCAGGGACAGTGGTCCAGCCTGTTTTCCCTGTGAACTCTTTTAATCGCACCTTCGGGTATTGAAATCGACTTCGAGGCCATAGACTTCGTAACAGCTATGCGCTTTTAATCGCACCTTCGGGTATTGAAATGTGTTTGTTGGGATGCGCCCTATACAGTCGGATGGGCTTTTAATCGCACCTTCGGGTATTGAAATGCACGATGCTGCCGAGAGGCTGCTTGTCGAGCTGCCTTTTAATCGCACCTTCGGGTATTGAAATCAGAACTTGTTGCAGAATTAGAGGCACTGCGTGAACGGCTTTTAATCGCACCTTCGGGTATTGAAATTTCATTCTCCCTGAAACTATACATTAAGTGTAAAGTCCTTTTAATCGCACCTTCGGGTATTGAAATTATGGGGGTCTTATGTGTTTCTTGTATTACTAAGTCTTTTAATCGCACCTTCGGGTATTGAAATGGGTACGAATTTGACCTGAATATGACACAACGAGAAGTCTATTCACGGCTAATTTTTTGTGTGTTTCGCTGTTTATAATGTCATTAAAAAAATTTTATTTCTATGTCAATCTAAATCTTAAAAATTATCAGAGAACCGCAATGTTTTCATGGGTAGCTACATCTAATATCCATATTGCACTTGAGACCGCATTACGGCTCCAAATTTTAGTACCCGCTCCTAGTATATCGAGTCCTGAGGAATTACCTATCCCCGATTACGGCTCCAAACTTCAGTACCCGCTCCCCGACTCCGGGGATAGAAACATGCACCAAATACATGCCTGATGCAATGGGGCGACTCCTTTCGTTCTCCAAGAACCAACGGATATAACCCGTTTCCTCCGATTGCCAGAAATATTTCACTTGAAGGCCATCTAAACTAAAAATCCGGATCGTACTGCCTTTGGGGATACCCGTAATACGCACTTCACGGGTATTGGTGGCAGTCTCATATGCCGATGCGCCCTTGTATGGGTTAGGCGAGATGCCGATCCGAGATAAAACATCTTGTGGTGTCTCTGCTGTCTCTGGCAAATCTATAGGGGTAAATACAACTCTACCTTCTTTACCCCAATAAAGCGGAGAAAGAGTATGGGATAAATTCACCGCATAGGGTTGTACTCCAAAATAATAGTCTTGATATGGGCTTATTCCACTTGGAATTATATGCTGCATTTCTATACCTGTATCTAAACCTTGGATTACCAGTTCATTGATAAAACTTTCACCCACTTTAGGGACATAGATATTTGAAATGCCATTCATCTTATCATAAATGGCCACCGTTGTGCCCTTTGTATCCGAGGCATGGGCATATTGCCTAACCACATAGCCCTCGAACTTATACCCATACGCGGTGTCGGTGTAATCATTGTTAGGATTGGTTCCATGAGGATCGTTTTTCCAATTGAGTTCTAACTTGCCCTTCTGGTATGCGGCGGTTACTATCGGGGCCGATATTGGCTTTGTGGGTTGGTGGCCTGCATCATAAAAGCCCTGTACCAGGTCAGATGCCCGCCGAAGAGCCACTAAAGAACTAAGTGCTGTATTGTCACGTGCCCAGATTATGGCCAAATCCGCCGTAAGGTCTTCACCGGAGCCAAACGAAACGGGGTGGGTGGTTAAGGAAAAAATACGGTCGCCATTAAGACTACTCCCTCCCCGAAAATTATTATTCAGTTCAGACCAACCCTGTCGTGTTATGGGATCCCCTGGAAAGAAGAATCGCGTAAATGGGCGGACACCGGAAGATCCGTCACCGTGCATGCTTAACAATCTACCATCTTGCATCCGAGCCGTTTGCGATAAACGATAACTACTTGCTAAATGATGTGGTACCCCAGTTAGAGGAGCGCCGCCAAAGAAATACATCGAATAGCCCAGTTTTTGCTGTTTTTCTTTGCTTCCGGAAAACTGCAAGAGGTCGTACCCCAAAGCAGGGGGTGATTTACCATAACCATAACCATATGAATCATCGTTTTCGTCTGAATTATATGTATAAACCATAGAACGGGTTGTATCTGTACCTACATAATCATCAACAGAATATCCTAAATCAGCATCTAAAAAAAGAGTAAATAAAAACTCTTTATAACGGTTCGGACTTTTGTTTCTTATCTGATAACGATAAAAAGTTGTATTCCCCACATCCCCCTCTGTATCGAAGGCATATGCTGTCACCTGGACTTCTACACCTAATGGTTTGGATCCGCTACGATGAACATTTCCTGCATCATTCATCACCCAGCACACCATTTGATCGCCCAATAAGTCGGGGCGGTCTCCTTTTTCAAGGGCGTAATTATTCGGGTTGCCATCACCGTCCTTAACAGGAGCACCCAATTGCCAAGGCCATTCCGATAAGTCCTTCGTTGCTACCCGCGTGGTTTGGTATTCCTCAAGGTCACTTCGGGATATTTTGTACATCCTGTCGTATGCGCTACAATCGGAAGGAGGATTGCCCTGTTGGTCTAAGGGGCCAGGCCAAAACTCCCAAGTACCGTATTTGGCCGCCGCCACACGCAATTCATTTTCTTCCGTATAGCCACTTAGCCATAAACTATGGACAAAAATCGCATTTGCTTTACCGCCCTTGGGAACCGTATAGACATTGGGATCGCCATTCCAGAAAAGGCCCCCAGTATTCAGTAACCGTGCCCGGACGTTGTTGATGTCCAAGTATTGCTCTGCCTTGCCCGTTACACACGTACCGGGCGTTTGGGCCGAGGCCAACATAGGGAGGAGCGAAAAGAGCGATATGCTCGCAACAGAAAATAGGTTTCTCATGACAAAACTACGAGGGTGGAGCATGATTTCCCTTGCAGTTTATCGGTATAGGTTTTGAATATCAATAGGAAAAGTCCTTAATCTACCTGAATGGTTCAGAAACCCATGCCAATGGTTTGATAAGAACGGTGTTTGGTGTTACCATTTTTTGACCTATCCGTCCCCCAATCCCAGAACTTACATATTTCTACGATAACGCCCCCCTACTTCAAAAAGGGCATCCGAAATTTGTCCAAGACTACACACCTTGACAGTTTCCATGAGTTCGGCAAAAACATTTCCACCAGAAAGGGCTACCTGCTTGAGTTGCGCCAACGATTGACCCGCACTTGCTTGGTTTCGGTCATGAAAGTGATGCAGGTTTTGAAGTTGCTGTTGTTTCTCGGCATCAGTGGACCTCATGAGTGGAACCATCACTTCTTGAGGCATTTCTTTTTTAGGTTTAAACGTATTTACCCCAACAATTGGGAGATTTCCCGCATGTTTCAGATGCTCATAATACAAACTTTCTTCTTGAATCTTACCACGTTGATACATCGTCTCCATAGCACCCAACACGCCCCCTCGATCCGAAATCCGTTCAAATTCCTGTAAAACGGCTTCCTCCACCAAGTCCGTAAGTTCTTCCACAATAAAGGAGCCTTGTAAAGGATTCTCGTTTTTGGCCAGCCCCAATTCGCGGTTGATGATGAGTTGAATGGCCATTGCACGGCGTACCGATTCTTCTGTGGGCGTGGTGATGGCCTCGTCGTAGGCATTGGTATGGAGGGAATTACAATGATCGTATATCGCTAATAATGCCTGAAGTGTGGTACGGATATCGTTAAACTGGATTTCTTGTGCGTGCAGACTTCTGCCCGATGTTTGGATGTGGTACTTTAGTTTTTGGCTTCGTTCGTTTGCCCCATATAAGTTGCGTAAAGCAATGGCCCAAATGCGTCGTGCAACTCGTCCAATAACGGTATATTCAGGGTCTAAACCATTGGAAAAAAAGAATGAAAAGTTCGGTGCCACATCATCTACATTCATCCCGCGTGAACGATAATACTCCAATAAGGTAAATCCGTTGGACAGTGTAAAAGCAAGTTGGGAGATAGGGTTTGCCCCTGCTTCAGCAATATGATAGCCCGATATAGAGACTGAATAATAGTTGCGTACTTGATGGTCTATGAAGTATTGTTGGACATCGCCCATCATTCGCAAGCCAAATTCCGTGCTAAATATGCAGGTATTTTGCGCCTGATCTTCCTTAAGAATATCGGCCTGTACCGTTCCGCGCACGGTTTGTAAAGTCCGCGCCTTAATATCGGCATATTGGTCTGCTGTTAGAAACCCAGCATCCACCAATTCATCAGCCGAGAATCCCACAAGCCCCAATCCACTCCCATCGTGCCCTTCGGGCAATGTATCTGCGTCAAACGGGACATAATGAGCACTTCTGTTTTGTGCCCTTTTCCATTTTTCTACAGCCTCCCATTGGCCATATTTGTGTAGTACTTTTTCCACTTGTTGGTCTATTGCCGTATTCATAAACATCGCCAACATCATCGGAGCCGGGCCATTGATGGTCATGGATACGCTCGTGGCAGGGTCGCACAAGTCAAAGCCCGAATAGAGTTTTTTCATATCGTCTAAGGTAGCGATCGAAACGCCCGCATTGCCAATCTTGCCATAGATATCTGGCCGTTCATGCGGGTCTCGGCCATAGAGTGTCACCGAGTCAAACGCCGTAGAGAGCCTTTTGGCGGGCATTCCCTGAGAGACCAAATGAAACCGTTTGTTCGTTCGCTCTGGCCCTCCTTCTCCGGCAAACATGCGGGTGGGGTCTTCGTTGGTACGTTTAAACGGAAAAACGCCCGCTGTATAAGGAAAAAAGCCGGGTATATTTTCTTTAAGTGCAAACCGGAGTCGTTCTCCCGCATCCTCCATCCGAGGCAATGCCACACGCGGAATTTTAAGTCCAGATAATGAGGTAGTAAATTGTGGTGTCCGTACTTCACGCCCCCGCACTTTATAAACAGACTCTTCTTGACGGTATTGCTTGGCCACTTGCTCCCAATTCAATAGAATTTGCTGGCAAACATAATCCAATTTCCCCCACCAGTATGCCTGCATCTCGTTTGTTTTTTCCAATAACGGCGCTACGTTTTCCGGCGACCATGCCGCCAATTGTGCAACCACCCCCCGTGCATGTTCCCACTTCCGAGCCATAGCAATTTGCGTTTCAGCCCAGTCATGGTAATCTCGGACGGTTTCGGCAATTTCACCTAAATACCGAACCCGTTTGGGGGGGATCAACTGGTTCTTCCCCGGATTTACTTCCACTTTTTCCAAATCCGCAAATTTCTGGGATTGCCACCTCATCTTTGGGTCGGTTCTTTTTGCCAATTCCTGCAAAATCGCTAAATACAATTGGGTCACACCCGGATCTGCAAAATGAGAGGCCATTGTCGGATAAACTGGCATTTTTTCCAATGGCCGATCCCATGCTTTTTGGTTTCTTTGCACCTGCTTGCGGATATCACGTAACGCATCTTCAGCTCCTTTTTTCTCGAATTTATTAAGGGCAATAAGATCTGCGGCATCTAACATTCCAATTTTTTCTAACTGCGTAGGGGCGCCAAATTCTGCGGTCATTACATAAAGTGTAAGATCGGCAAACGTTTTAATTTCCGTATCCGATTGCCCAATTCCTGCTGTTTCGAGTATAATCAAATGAAAACCCGCAGATTGACAAACTTTTATTGCATCTTTTAACGCATCCGTGACAGCCCGATGTGCGGTTCGCGTTGCAAAAGAGCGCATAAACACCCTTCCAGCCAGCACACCATATGCCATATTCATCCGAATCCGGTCTCCAAGCAAGGCTCCGCCCGTTCGCGATTGGGTTGGATCTACCGATAAAACCGCTACTGAACGGTCTTCAAAATCGGTCAGAAAGCGGTTGATCAATTCGTCTGTGAGGGTAGATTTCCCCGCTCCCCCCGTTCCGGTAATGCCCAAAACAGGCGTTGGAATTGTTGGAATAGACGATGCCACCTTCTCCCCTTGTTCAATTTTGCTCAGGCTCCTCGCAAGGCTTACCCATCGTTCATCTACGTTTATAGATTTATATTGAACTTTCCCCCCTTGCACCCTACAGTCCTCCATCATATGCACAATCATCCCCTCTAAGCCCATCTTCATCCCATCCTCCGGCGAAAATATACGTGCAATGCCATATTGGTGTAATGCCTCAATTTCGTCTGGCACAATCACCCCGCCGCCGCCGCCAAAAATGCGGATATGACCCGCTCCCAAACGCTGGAATTCATCATACATATACCGAAAAAACTCCATATGACCGCCTTGATAAGACGAAACCGCAACGGCATTCACATCTTCTTGAATGGCCGTTTGTACAATATCCGCCACCGAACGGTCATGACCAAGATGAATCACCTCCACGCCATGATCCTGAAGAATCCGACGCATGATATTAATGGCAGCATCGTGTCCGTCAAAGAGGCTCGTAGCCGTTACAAATCGTAAAGGGAATTGGCTCATAAGAATCTAAAAAAGCGCTTCCGAAAAATGCAAGATAGCACAATCCAAGCCACTCATGGAGGAATTTACCTTAAAGGTGTTTTACAATCATCTTGTGCCACCAAGGCCAATCGTGCCCAAACCCTTCCCAAACTTCTAATGTATGGCCAATTCCCTTTTCATGTAAAATCCGGCTCATCCGCTCATTGGCTTCACGACACGGATCATGCTCTCCTAAAGCAAAAATGAGGTGTAATTTTCTGATTTTATTTAATAAATCCCCATCTAAATTTCCGCTCAAAAAGTCTGGTGGATTGGAAAAATAGACATTATCGTCATAAAAACCATCCATAAATATCTTTATATCAAATGCCCCACTTAGTGCAATTAATTTCCCAAATGCCCATGGAAATTTAAATGCCATATCTGCCGCATGATAGGCTCCGAAACTTGCGCCACTTACCATAATAAAATCATGTTTAGCGGTGGACTTAATCATCGGCACGACCTCATTTAGGATATATTGTTCATATTGTTGATGACGTTTTATGCGTACATAAGGGTTGGTATTTCGGTTATAAAAACTTTCTCGATCCACCGAGTCCACACAAAAAACTTGGTTCTGGCCATTAGCGATTTGTGTGCCCATCGCATCCATCATGCCAAAATCCCGCCATTCATAGTAACGCCCCATACTGGAAGGAAAAACAAGCAAGGGCGTTCCGGCGTGGCCAAACCGGATAATTTCCATGTCGCGCCCCAAAGAAGCGCTGTGCCATTTAATGTATTCTTGGTGCATGAGTAAACTTATTTTATAACAATAGATACTTGTTTTTAATAGACTTATTTAGACTTCCAAGCCGCTTCCTGCCGAACTAAAACCTCTACAGGGTTGCAACTAGTATCCAGAACCACTTCTGCAACTCGTTCCATGCGCAGGCCTTGTGAGCCTTTCACCAAGACCACATCCGCCGACGACAAGTTAAAAACTTGGCCTTGAGAAATGGCGGTTGCCAATGCTTTGGAATCTGGAAACCAATGGACGCCCTCCAATCCCAACATTGCGATAGACGATTGAAAACGCGGCCCAACCAAGCAACAAATTTCAGCAGACGCTACCGCCTCTTTAACCACCAATTCGTGGCCTTCGGCTTCTTCTTCTCCCAGTTCCAACATATCGCCGAGGCAAGCAATACGCCTTCCGTCCATCTCGGCCAGTAGCCGCAAAGCACTAAGCGTGGCAATTGGAGAAGCATTATAGGTATCATCTATCAAAACCCCACCATTGCGTGCAGGTAACTTGGAAAGACGACCTTTCTCGGTTTTCAGGGTGGCAATCTGCTGCAAAATGCGTTTGCGATCCATTCCCAGCGCCACGCCAGCGGCATAAGCAGCCAGTATGGTATATATGGCATGTCCACCCAGCAAAGGATACGGTTTAGGAATAAGCGAGGCGGGCACATCTACCACTTCTTCGTGTGCCGAATAAAACAACACGCGCCCCTTGCAACGTGCGGCCATCTCGCGAACACGCGGATCATCAAAGTTCAGGCACGCGATTCCATCTGAATTGAGCGCCTCCACAATCATCCCCTTCTCGTGTGCAATGTTCTCTATACTACCAAAAGTCTCTAAATGGACCCCTTGAACCGTCGTTACAAAGCTGATGTCGGGACGAAACGCCGCCGTGAGTTCAGCAATATCCCCCACAAATCGAGCGCCCATCTCCAAGACCATCACACTATTTTCCTGTGTAAGACCATTTAAAATCGTAAGGGCAAGTCCGAGTGGTGTATTCAAATTCCCTTGAGGAACCACCACGGCGAAAGCCGCCGAGACCACATGCGCCACCGCCGTGCGTGTACTGGTTTTCCCCACCGACCCGGTAATACCGATGGTTTTGGGCTTCAACTGTTGGATTCTTTCCTGCGCCAGTTCCACCAGATGGTCTATTGCATTTTCTACTTGCACCACCGTTACATGGGCCAAGTCGGTTTGAAACGCCTCTTCGGTAATAATCCCCGTTGCGCCTTTGGCTATGGCATCCGGAATAAATTTATGGCCATCAAAGACCTCGCCCCGAATGGCCACGTACCAATCACCCGGCATAATCGTTCGGGTGTCTTTTGAATACTTTGGGTAATTCATCGTATGTTTTGTTTCACTTGATAAGCAACCTCGCAATATAAGCCCATGAAGACGGGTTTCAATGGCTTCTTTCGTTTCCCAATTCATTGATTTCCTGTCGCCATGGTCGTACTTTCTGTTCTCTACTACCAAACCTAACCCCAACTACAATGAAAAGCGTATTGTTGGCTTTTGGCCTCGTTTTATTTCCCTATGCCCTCCAAGCCCAAACGGACCTCACCAAGCCGGAGCAGACGGAGCAATGGGAGCCAGAACCACGGGTGGTGAAACCCGGAAATGGCACCAAGCCGCCCTCGGATGCCGTGATCATCTTCGACGGCACGTCCCTTGATGGCTTCCGAGACAAAAACGGAAATCCGCCCAAATGGGAACTCAAAGAGGGCATTCTGACAGTTAAAGGTGGTTCTGGCGACATCTGGACGAAGGCTTCTTTCGGGAGTTTTCAGTTGCACATGGAATGGCGGACACCCGTAGAGTCTCCCAACCTAAAAGGGCAAGGACGTGGGAACAGCGGTATTTTCTTGCAAGACCGCTACGAAGTACAAATCTTAAACTCTTATGAAAACAGAACTTATGCCAATGGTCAAGCAGGTAGTATCTATAAACAAACGCCGCCATTGGTTAATGCAATGAATCCAATGGGCGAGTGGCAGACCTATGATATTATTTATACGGCTCCAACGTTTCGGGCAAATGGCTCCATGGCGACTCCGCCTTATGTGACCGTTATTCACAATGGCGTAGTGGTCCAAAACCATACCGAGATCCAAGGAACCACCGAGTATATTGGCCCGCCCCTCATTAAAGCACATGGAGAAGCCCCCCTCCGCCTGCAAGATCACGGCAATCCGATGAGTTTTCGCAATATCTGGGTTCGCCCGCTTTAGGCCCTGACGCGACTTTTTTACGCATTGCCGTTTTGACCTTACGGTAATGCGTTTTTTAGTTTTCTATCCTTCATTTTGAACTTATACCGCAAACAGGCCATTGGTCACAACCTACTTCAACGGTGTAATACGCCAAACGCCAAACAAGAACATGTCGCCAGAAACCATCCAGGTATGGAGCCGGAGCATCCGAAATTCTGATCGAAAGGCTTTCAGGGCCTTGTTCGAGGCGTTCTACACCCCCTTATACCGCTATACCGTGTTGCTTATTCGGGACAGCGAGGCCGCATACGATGTGGTACAAGAAGTGTTTACCAAACTTTGGGAAATGCGGGACACTTTGGATGAGGGCCGCTCTCTGAAAGCCCTGCTTTATCAAATGACCCGAAACCGGGCGCTGAACCACATTCGGGATCACCAAAAGAAGATGACCGACTGGGAATCGGTGCCAGAGCCTATCGGGGAGACCGAACAGGGCATCATGGAGCGCATAGATACTTCGGCGATACAAGAAAAGTTATCTGGCTGGATTGCCGAATTACCCGAAAGGCGGCGCGAGGTCTTTATGTTAAGCCGGTACGATGGCCTGAGCCACGAAGAAATTGCGACCATCTTAAATATATCCCCTCGAACGGTTAATAACCACTTGGGGTTTGCACTCACCGAACTACGTCAAAAAGTGCTTACGATAATTGGAGGCCCTGCTTTATGATACCACATGATACACACGAGCCAGAAAAAGACATGATACACCAATGGATAAGGAAGCAATCGGCTCCTGTGGCAAGAGACCTTTCTGCTCTTTGGGAGCTTTCCGCACAAGCCACCCACCCCTTTCCCAATCCCGACCCACGCCGAATGGAGGCGGTTTGGAATGAAGTTGAATCCCAAATCGCACCAAAAACTGTTCGGATTCATCCTATTCGGCAGTATTGGCCTTATGGAATCGCTGCAACGATTGCCTTATGGATTGGCATCGCTATTTTTTGGCAACAACCAACCTCTATTTCCGAACCCACCCACGTATTGGCGCAAAACGCCGAACAAAAAAATATTCAATTGCCCGACGGGTCTGCGGTGTCTCTAAACAGTGGTTCTGTTTTGGAAATAGCCGCAGACTTCGACGAGAAAAACCGTACCGTACAGCTAAATGGAGAAGGCTTTTTCTCGGTTGCGAAGTCTAAAAAACCCTTTATTGTCAAGACCTTCAATGCGCAAATCAAGGTCATGGGGACCAAATTCAACGTCCGTGCCCGATCAGATGACGCAGAACCAGCAACATCTGTTTTTTTGGAAGAGGGTAAAGTGGCGTTTTCAGACCATAGCGGATCGAATGAAGTAGTCTTGGCGCCAGGTGAATCCTCGCAAGTGACTACCAATAAACCAGATACCCCTCGAAAAAAGGCCAGTGCCGAAGCACTCGCTTGGCAAACATACCGCTTGGCATTTACCGACGAGCCCATTGGGCATATTACGAATGAACTCAGCCGTAGATTTAATGTACCAATTCATGTTCCACCAACCATTCAAAAAAGACGGCACACCCTTCTCTTAGGAAGAAGAGAAGACGTGGAGTCTGTCTTAAACGACCTCTGTAATTCTGCTGGTCTCCGGTATCGCCCCACCAAAGACGGTTATGAACTGATTTTAGAATAAGCACAACGTCCCTAAGTACAATGCTCCAAAGGTTCATTTTGATCATCTTTTGCGTTTTGCCCGTAATCTTGTCTGCACAAAATGCCCGTTTCACGTTTGTTGCACAAGACGAACCATTAAATGTGGCCTTGCAAAGATTGGTCAATCTTACCAAACTGGAATTAGCCTACGATCCTGACTTGGTTACTTCAAAAAGGGCATTCTGTTTGATCCGCGATGCATTGCCGGAGCAACTGCTGCAGTGTGTTATAAAGGAAACAGGACTGGACTTCTACCGCTTATCTTCAGGAACCTATGTGCTTTCCCGATCAGCAAAAGCCGAAATCACTTACGGCGCTTTTTATGGACAAGTAGAGGACGCGGATTCAGGCTCTCCTCTGCCTTTTGCTTCCGTTTTACTCGCTGATGCTGGCGTAGGCGTTCAAACCAATCGGGATGGTCTGTTTTCAATCCCCAAACTATTGCCCGGCGAATACAATTTATTGATTACATATGTTGGATATAAAGCACATCGCCAGAAAATCAGCGTACCTACCGATACACAAAGACCGGAAAGAATTGTGTTACGTCCAATCCCGACGCCACTTTTGCCTGTGATTATCGAGGGCATACAGGGGATTTTGCCTACAGCACAGTTGGGCGCAAACAAAACATTTGAAGAAGTATTTAATCGCATTCCTGTCTCTCAGGCAGGCCAGGCTTGGGAAGCAACTGCCACCCTACAAGGTGTCCGAAAAGATGCCTTTACCTCTGCACTGCACCTACAGGGAGGAGATTCGGGCGATCATCAAGTTCTCTTAGACGACACGCCCGTTTATACCCCACCCCCACTTGCCCAAGTGATCGGGCCATTTAGTCCTTATGCTATAGGACAGGTCACTATACAGAAGGCAGGATTTGGCGTTGCAGCCGGAAGCACCCTTGCGGGCGTGGTTCAATACGACCATTTACTTCCTACCAAAGAAGGGAGGGAATTAACCACCCACATAGAGCCACTTGCCGCTCATGTGCGATACGTTCATGGAAAAATACTCCAGAACAAAAGTTGGACGGTCATGGCTGCTGCACGCACTGCGCTTTCGCCCTTGGTCCAACCTAAAACCATCACCCATCTGTTACAGGAGTGGTCGGCAAGTGATCCATTGGTGGCTTCTTCATCCCTGCTTTCTCAACTCCAAACCCCATCCGTTTCTACTTTCATTCCGAATTTCGATGCTTTAAATGTTGCTAACGCCACTTCCACTGTTAAACCAAAGGTGTATTTTTCCGACTTTCACACCGCTCTACGAGTACAATGGCGTGGATCAAATTCGATACGGACTTCTGTTTATAGAGGGAAGCAAGCGGTATCTGGCCACAAAGATGCCTTTATAGAACAAGCAGACATTGTATCGAATACTGGCGTGGTATCGGCCAATCGTACACTTGACGCAGGCGAGTCTTATGACTGGCATACCCTCGCTGCACAGTTTAAATTCCAATCTATTCTTTCTGCAAAGTCTTTATTTTCACTTCAACTAAAACTAAGCCAATACGATCTTGACCATCAATATAGTGCTCCTGTCAATGGTCTTTCTAACTTTTCTGATGCCCTTAAAGCCGACGATATAAATACATTAAATCGCTTCAATATGTCGGTTTCGGATGGTAACAAAGTAAGCGAAAAAACGGCTGAAACTGTTTTTGAATGGTTTCCGGAACCAAAATTCAGATCGTCTTTCCGGTTAGGTTATACCCAAAACCAAAGCAACCTTCGGTATCAAAACCTTCCATTTCGCTACAATGGAAGTTCTAATCGTTGGCACGGGTCTATGGAACAGCACTTCCGGTTTCGGCAAGACTTTGTGATAGAAGGAGGGTTAAGGGGGACTTTTTTCATGCGTGAAGCCGCTTTTTTCCCCGAACCGCGCTTGGCGGTTTATTGGCAACCACAAATTACTTTTGGAAAAAAACTCGTTACACGGGTAGCCATTGGCCAGTATCGGCAGTTTGTGAGCCAGTTTGACCTAAGTACCTATAGCACCAATAGCTTTTTGCCCAGTCTTCGGGTATGGATTCCCGTAGATTCTCCCGCAGCGACCGTGTATATGAAGGAACCGGAAGTTGGCGATTTTCCAAATGGCGCAGCCGGACTCCGAATTCCCGGTGCACTTCATTTCGCCTCAGAACTATTATTTGAAGCCAATCACTTCTGGACAATCCGCATGGATGTCTATCATAAAGAACTTTCCAATGTTGCCTTGCCAAACTGGCGCGTCTTGTCTGATTTATTACACGACCGCCCCATTCTCAACAGCGATCAATCGTTTGAGTTACTCTCCTGGGGCAAAGGGAAAGCAACCGGAGCGGGCATCTTAGGAACTTACCAACGGCAACCTTGGCATCTTACCTTTCGTTATGACTGGACGAAAACGCGATACCTCTTTCCAAACCGCTTCAACCAAACTTACCAACCAGCCCCTTGGAGTACCCCACACCGAACGGATGCACGACTCGTCTGGCAGCTACGACCTGATCTCACCCTGCTCCTGCGTTGGCAGGGTGAATGGGGGCGTACTTGGGGATATCGCAGAATTTATTACGACGACCTTTCTTTCTTAAATCCGCTCTTAGAGAAACATGGCATAGACTTCCAGTCCCCTGGAAAAGACCAATTGCCCTTGTTTTCCCAACTTGATATCGGCCTTGCGTACTTGCTTACCAAGCCTGCCAATTTCCAATTTCGGTTTGATGTTTTGAATGTTACCAATCGGGAAAACATCATGGATTGGCAACTAATTTACAGCCCACTTGCCGATAAATATGATCAAAAACCCCGTTATTTGATTCCCATCATGCCTTCTTTTTCTGTCCGAATGCTTTGGTAGAAGAGCATAAAAAAACCCGCCTTAATAAAAGCAGCGGGTTCCGTATCATCATTTACAATGAATGATATTCAGCCTGCGTCAGACTTAGGCAATTCTTGGGTCTTCCCTATCGGTTCAATCCCTGGTACTGTATCTTTTCCAGCAATGGTATCTGGTTCTGGATCAGCATTGGGAGATTTTTCGGCCAATTGTCGTGCCACTTCATAGCGGTGGAAACGTCCTTGAAACAACAAAATAGCCACAACCCCAACCACAATCGCCATATCCGCCACATTCCAGACGGGTAACAAGGCCATCCACTGGCCACCAATTAAAGGAACCCAATCTGGTACAATGCCACGCCACACATCAAAATGGATAAAATCCACTACATTTCCATGGAACAATGTGCCATAACCATACCATACACCATAAAAAGTTCGGTCAATGAGATTGCCGATCGCACCGCCTAAAATCGAGGCCAAACTAAGGCGATATCCCCAATGTCCATGCTTCATACGCAGAAGATAAACAAGGATAAGGACTGTCGCCGCCAGTGCAAAAAGTGTAAGAAACAGTTTGGAATCCACTTCTATTCCAAAAGCCATTCCTGGATTTTCGGTAAATGTCAGCCTAAACCATTGGCCTAAAACCGGCACCGACTCACCCAGGGGCATCCCCTTGATCCCAAACAGTTCGGAACCCTTGATCAAGAGTTTGGTCAATTGGTCGGTGACAATGATAATGAGGGTTACCCAAAGTACACGCATAATATCTTCCACGAGGGCATAACCCTCTTAGTCACTTATTTTTGTTGATTTTTAGCCTCAATCGAAATCTCGGTATGTGGAACCGCCTCTAGACGGCCTTTAGGAATAGGCAAGCCCGTTACCTTGCAGATACCGTAGGTTTTGTTGGTGATCCGTTCCAATGCCCGCTCTAAATACCCCATAAATTTTTGCTGACGCGCAATCATAAGGTATAATTTTTCGCGCTCCATCGCATCCGTTCCCGCATCTGCCATGTGATAGCTATAAGCGGTATCGTCTTCTGCCTTTTCTTTCTGATCCTCGATCAACTTCCTCATAATGTCCACTTCTTCCTGAGCTTCGGCACGTTTTTTAAGAATCAGTTGGCGGAAATATTCCAACTCTTCATCATTAAAAGGCGTCACCCGCTTTTTGGGGGCATCGGCCTCTTCTTTTGGTGATTGATTGATTTCAGACATTATTTTTAGGTTAATGGATAGAGGTAGGTGGTGAACATTAAAGTTTTGTAAGGGCTACCCGAATGTGCTCATTCCCAATCTCAAACGTTTCGAGCACAGAGTACCGAATTTCATCTGGCGAAAAGCCCGTTGCAAGGGTCTCGCCCATGACCCAAGTTTTATAAGGCTCTATGGCCGCAAGGAAATCGTCAGAGGCCCACAGTCCAATCTGAATCCGATCTGTCACGTCTAAATTGGCAGACTTTCGTAGGTTTTGAATACGATTGACCAATTCACGACTCAGTCCTTCTGCACGCAAGGCTGGAGAAATATTGGTATCCAGAGCAACCGTAGCCAAACCTTCAGAACCAACCAGCCAACCCGCCACCCCTTCGCTCAAAACATCCACATCTTCTGCTATTAACCCAACGACAGAACCATCGGGTAGGGTAAGGTTATATGTGCCCTCACGCTCAAAGGTTTCTATTTCTGTGGCCGTCATTTTTAGAATTTGTGCTTGGACCACCTTCATCAAACCGCCCACTTTTTTACCAAGTACGCGAAAGTTTGGCTTTATAGACTTTTTAACCACATCACTTGACGAGGTAATGAAGTCTAACGACTTAAGATTTACTTCATCTAAAATGATGCCCTTTACTTGTTCGACCGAATTGCGGTCCACATGACGATTCAAAACCACGAGCATTTTCTCCAGCGGCTGTCGAACATTAATTTGTACCTGATTTCTAAGCGACAAAACCACCGACGAAAGAGTCCGTGCAAGCCCCATCCGATGCTCCAAATCGGGATCTAAAGCCGTTTTTTCTACAACCGGGAAGTGAGCCAAATGTACAGAATCGGTATTGCGTTTTCCAGAAGTATCGTTTAATGCCTTAAAAAGCCAATCGGAATAAAATGGTGCAATGGGCGACATCATGATGGAAATGGATTCCAAGCACTCATATACGGTTTGGAAAGCCGCCAGTTTGTCACTGTCTTGTTCACTCTTCCAGAAACGCCGCCGACTCCGCCGGATATACCAATTGGATAGTTCGTCCACAAATTGTTCTATTGCCCGCGCAGCACGAGTAGGATGGTATGCTGCAAATGCCACGTCCACTTCCATCAACGTGGTATTAAGGCGACTCAATATCCAGCGATCCAATTCGGCACGCGCCTGTACTGGTACCCGATCTTCCTCGAACGCAAATCCATCTACATTGGCGTAGGTCTCAAAAAAAGAATAGGTATTGGCCAATGTTAAGAAAAATTTACGTTTGGTGATTTCCAATGCAGGAAAAGAAAACTTCAAGTCCTCCCAAGGCTGGGAATTAGACATCATGTACCAACGTACCGGATCAGCCCCATGTTCTGCCAATGCTTTAAATGGATCTACAACATTTCCCTTAGATTTAGACATTTTCTCGCCTTTTTCATCCAGTAATAATCCATTAGAGACCACATTTTTATAGGCAACATCATCCATGACTAAAGCTGCAATGGCATGAAGCGAATAGAACCATCCACGTGTTTGATCTACGCCCTCGGCTATAAAGTCGGCAGGAAAACTGGCTTCAAACTTTTCTTTGTTCTCGAATGGATAATGCCATTGTGCAAAAGGCATCGCACCCGAATCAAACCAAACATCAATCAGATCTGGAATACGTTTCATTTTTCCACCAATATGTGCTGGTGCATCCCAAGTGTACTGATCAACATATGGCCGATGAAGGTCCACTTCCTCAAACTTCTCAGGAACCGCCGTCCCGCATTTTTTTCTCAATTCTGCCACCGAGCCGATCATCTCTACGTACTCCGGATCATTTTCAGCAACCCAGATGGGCAAAGGTGTCCCCCAATAACGGCTTCTGGATAAAGCCCAGTCCACGTTGTTCTCTAACCATTGTCCAAAACGCCCCGTACCAATGGTCTCAGGTTGCCAGTTAATGGTTTTATTCAGTGCCACTAACCGATCTTTGATGGATGAAGTGCGGATAAACCACGACTCCATCGGATATTGCATTAATGGGGTTCCTTTTCGCCAATCATGGGGGTAGTTGTGGAGGTAGGTTTCCAAGCGGAATAAATTCCCTTGCTCTTTCAACTTCCGAGAAATCACTTTGTCGGCCTCTTTAAAGTGCATCCCTGCGACCAGTGTAATACGATCTTCAAACGTGCCATCGGGCTTAACCGGATTAAATAGGGGCATTTTTTCTTTCAGAACCACCGCATTATAATCGTCCGCTCCAAAGGCAGGAGCCTCGTGAGCCACACCAGTTCCATCCGTATCGGTGATAAAATCGGCATGAATTACTCGCCAAGCAGCCTCTTTCCCTACTTCAGCCACAAAATAATCAAACGGGGGTTCATAGCTAAGACCCAAAAATTCAGCACCTTTGTGTTCTGAAACTATCTCATAATCATCTTTAATCACCGATAAACGATTTTTAGCAAGGATTAAATATTCCATCTCGCCACTTGCTAAAACGTGTCGAATTTTTACATAATCTATGTTTTGGTGGACAGCAAGGGCCGTATTAGAAATCAAGGTCCAAGGAGTTGTAGTCCAAGCCAAAAAAGAGGTATTTTCTTCACCGTCTAACGGAAAACGAACAAATACCGCAGGATCTTGTACTTCTTTATACCCCAAACTCACTTCATGAGAGCTGAGTACGGTATTGGAACCAGGGCTATACCATTGAATTTTATACCCTTTAAAGAGGAGTCCCTTGTCATAAATTTGCTTAAGTAGCCACCAAACGGATTCAATATAGGCAGTCTCGTAGGTGATGTACGGGTCATTCATATCCACCCAGTACCCCATTCTTTCCGTCAGCTGGTGCCAAAGCCCTGTATATTCTAAAACGCTGTTTTTACAGGCTTTGTTATACGCTTCAATTCCAAACTCCTCCACTTTATGCCTCCCTTCAATGCCCAATCGTTTTTCTACCTCAATTTCAACAGGCAATCCATGGGTATCCCATCCTGCTTTTCGATTTACCCGCTTTCCTTTTAACGATTGGTACCGACAAAACGTATCCTTAATGGTTCGGGCCATCACATGGTGGATGCCCGGTTTTCCATTTGCCGTGGGTGGGCCTTCATAGAACGTAAAAGGCCTATCTTCACTTCTTTCTTCAATACTACGCTCAAAAATTCGTTCGGCTTTCCACCAATCCAGTATTTGCTGTTCTAATGCAGGAAAATCAACTTGTTTTGCTTCTGGAAATCGCTTATTCATCGTCTTAACACTTCCACTCAAAGGGGTTAATACAGTTTTATACAGACAGATAAGATACGACCAATGGCAAAAAATAACAAATACAGATTGATTTGTGAGGCGTTTTAACGTTTAATCATAAAAAAAGGCGCCCATGCGAGAAGAGCGCCTTCCGCATTTTAGCAACTCAGGTTAGAGTTCAGGCATTTTCATATCATGCAACAAATTAAGACCCGCAATGGGATTTTTCAGCCCAGCCGCTTGAATGGTATAGCGCAAGCGGACAGATTTACCACCGAGTTTGATACTCCATTCCACTACAAATTCATCCGAAGATAGGGCTTTTAACGAGCCTTTTTCAAGCAAGCGGAACATCGCAAAGGCCCCCCTTGGTGCTGCAACACGAGCGCTATTTCCATTTACATCTCGTATTTCGATATACGCTTCGCCCCCATCACTGGGCCAGACAATCCGTTTGGGGGACTCAAAAGAAAATCCTTCCGATGTACGATTATTGTGCAAAGTGGCATCCATTTTCAGATCAACCTCGGCCACAACATTAGAGGGCTCTGGACGATCCGGAACCATGTCGAATTGGGCAGACAAACTCCCACCTGCAAAGAAACTTTTCTGCACTTCCCGCACCCTGTCTCGAAAAGCTTTTAATTCTGCCCCTTTAGCACCACTATTAGGGTTATCTATCATCGCCTTGTTTTGGTCAAAAAACTGATCTAATTTTCCACCAGGCTTAAACAAGTCACCAAATTCATCCGCCGATAAATCTGCACTGGCGCTTTCACTAAATGGATATCTTCTCTGCACAGAAGCCAGTTCGCTACCAACAGACGCGGAAAAAGTTTGCGCCACCTGTTCCTGTTGGATCACCACCACCCCAGAGGAAATATCCTCTAATGGGGCTTGAAGCAAGGCCTTTATTCTCGCCCCTGTTCCTGCGTCAAAAAGCCCGGATAGCCGTTCTGCAACATCTTTCGCACTATTAATAGACTGTTCTGCCATGGGGGCTTGTTGACCACTTGCCATTCTTTCTACTTCTTTGCTCACGGCAAAATAGGCATCCAAAAGCGTTTTAAGCCCACCATTGGTTCCTTTCCCTCCCGGAGGTGGCAAGGTCGCCAGCGCATGAATGGCCTTGATAGATTGCCCCACATCCAATCCCGATTGGTCCATCTGAATATCGGAACGCTCGTTGCCCATAATGCTGTCCCAGGTATTCGTCACAATATTGCCGCCTTTTTCTTGTTTGAAAGACAAACGATTTTGTGAAGACACCGAGTCCACAAGGGCTTGGAAGGGCGATGAACCCGCTGCGGAAAGTTGGTTCAGACGCAAAGCCACCGAAAGCGGATTGCTGCCAGAGACGCCAGAGCGGTCGTAGGTAACCCCTTGAACAAACGTAACCCAAGTTCGGGCATAATCCTCAAAATAGAACCGAACCAAGGAGCGTAAATATTCTACCGGATTGGTTAGGTTACTTGGTAGCTGGGCTTTGGAAAGCGGACCGATAATCCAATTACCTGCTACAGGGTTTTCGCTTCGCTTTCTAAATTCGCGGACCACCAAGGTATCCCATGCAGAGCGAGTGAAAAAGCCGTTGACCCGGACACTTCCAAACATGTAACCAGAAGAAATGGGGCCCAATAATTCTGGCAAGCCAATACTTCCTAATCGGGGCCTTTGGTTAATGATCTGCCGTTTAATGCTATGATAAATTGATTTTGCCGAAAGGTTCTTACGAAGCAATTCTCTTGACTGCCGGATGAGTATTTGGTCTGTACGGAACCGTAGCGGTTCATTTTGTCGTACCACTTCGCCAAAAAGCTTGACCTGCTCTTTCACCATCGTCTGAATTTCTTTGGAGAGCCGCATCGTTCCCGAAGGGTTATTGAACTGGAGGTCTGCCGCATAAGACAAAAACACCTGCAAATGCTTAACCCCTTCGGCTTTGGTTGGAGGTTCAGCTCCTTGGGCAAAGTTCACGTCTGGCCCCATTAAGATATAGGCTCCCAACTGTTCTTCCATCTTTCCAATGGGGTCTTGGCCGGAAGCCACATATTCGCGCAACCCAGATTCCATATTTCGGTAAAATTGTTGCTCAACCAAGGGCCGGAATTTACGAAAGAATAGCAAACGTGCTTGTTCTGCTACACTTTCCCCACGAGTCATTCCCATTGTCCAAAAAAAACTTTCTTCTTCAGCTTCAAGGATACGGAGCCGAAGGTTGTCTAATATCTGCAAATTGGGAATTGTTTTTTCAGGCCCCGACCATGCAACCGATTTCGCTTTAAGTATCGCATCGTCCAAGCTGGCCAACGTCTGACTTGACTTGGAATAACCACAACCCACTCCCCAGAAAAACAACAGCATGGTGAGTACGGACAATGCAATGGCGCCTATCTGGAGTTTGTTCTGTAATTTCTTCTCGGCCTTTGTATGCACGGCCATCCGTTGATCCGGAATGATGACATGGTTAAAAATGTCTTTGATAAAGTAACTTTTGGTCTCCCGCTGAATCGGCATTTCACCACCTGTTTGTGGCAAACTATACTGATTGGCCAATGCCTGCATCACCCGATCAATCGGAGTCCCTTCTTGGGTTCCACTTGTAAAATAATAGCCCCTAAATATTGGATTTTCATTGAACGGATTATACTGAAACAAGCGATTAACAAACGCCGTGATAGGATCTTTTAAGCCGGTCATTTCGTCTGGGAAGCTATACACTTTCCGACGATCTTCGCGTTTCAAGTTGGTATTTAAGCGATTTAACCGTAAATCTTCTAATGTTTTCAGCATCCGGTTATAGGTGGACCTGAAAATCTGACCTGGTTCTTTGCTCGCTTGCTCCGTTTCATCCAAGGTATGCCCCCAAATCTGCTCTACTTCACGGGCATTGAGATCACTAAAAAACTCCACACATCCTTCCACCAAATCGCTTTTGGTAAAGACCAAATAGACCGGAAAATGTACCCCAAGACGGCTGATCAATTCATCCAAACGGCGGCGAATAGTCGCTGCATGTTGTTCAACTTCTTCGGTTCGGCCCATTAGGTCTGTAACTGCCAAGGACACAATAACCCCATTTAATGGCTTTTTTTTGCGATATTTTTTGAGTAGATCCAAAAAACCCAACCATTCTGGCTCGTCCGATTGCTCGGTAGTATATCGCCCGGCAGTGTCTAAGAATATGGCCGAGGTAGAAAAGAACCAATCGCAATCTCTTGTTCCGCCAACCCCACGAACCCTACTGGATTCGAGAGGAAACTGAAGCCCCGATTGCTGGATCAGGGTGGTTTTTCCAGCAGCGGGCGGCCCGATGAGCATGTACCAAGGGAGTGAATAAAGCGCCTGATTGCCTTTCCCGCCTTTGCCCAATTTTGATTGTTTAAGGGTTTCGATGGCAGCCACAAACTTTTTCTGTAACTCCTCGATTTCTAATCGCTTATCAGATACCTGACCGAAGAGTGCAGCATCGGCTTGGGCTTTCATGCCTGCTTCCAATTTGGCGGCATCCCGATTGGCTTTCATTTTTCGGTACATCATCACTATTGCCACCAGCAACAAGATAACCAGCGAAATCAAGATTCGCATGGTCATGTCAATTTCAAATAGGCTTCCGAGATAAAAAACCCCGGCTGCAAAGATGATGTAGGTGGCACCACCAATAAAGAATTCGTTTTTAAGTGCGTTGAGCATGACTTTAGAAATGCTTAGTGGTTTGCTTAAGGCAGTTATTGAACTCCCGACATCACATTGGCGGCAGCACTGGAAATCAGAAAACTCATGATGATATAAAACAAAATCATGATACTACCAGCAATGGCAAAAATGACCCAGACTGGGATTTCCCGTCTTGCTTCTGCCATTACCTTGGCACGGGGATATCCACTGGGCGCCAACTGTGCCGATGCACCCTGAACAAAGGGCTGCAAATCTCGGTATAGCTGATCCTGCAAGGCCGCCAATTGGTCGCGCCCCACAATCTCATACTTTCCCCGAAATCCAAGCGTAAGACATAGATAAAACACTTCCAATGCCTCCAGATTGGCCCGAACATCCTGACGTAGAAAGGCGATTCGTTCAAAAAATTGCTCGCCAGCATCGTAACGGCCATACAACTCGAATTGAAGCGGGTTTCGTTTCCAGGCATCGTTATAAGGCCAAGCCGGAATACTCACAGACTCATCCAAAAATGCCACCAAGGCAAATTTGGCCTGTTGAAAATCTTGAAAACCAACCCCTGCTTGTTTACAGGTGTTTTCTAATTTTTGAAGCGCCAATTTTACACTTTCACGAAGCGTTCCGGGATGACCGGGGTTCTGGGTTCGACGGATGTGCAAGGCAAACATCAAAAACTCCGTGCAGAACTTAGAAAGGCGCGGACGTTTAGCACTCATGATTCTCGACGTTGAAATGAACGTATAAATGGGAAGATCGGTTTGGGTACTTGCCCATCACCGCCCCAAAGTGAATGAATAGAGATCCGACAATGTTCGGATTTATCAAGAACGATTCAGGGCGATAAGCTCTAAATCCAACATTTTTAACGTGGCTGGTACAAAAAGGACCAAGGCTTTTTTTGCCCGAATGTCGTCCCAGAACGGTCCCGATTTCGTTAGTTTGAAATAATACGCATCGGGCCGTACTGGCAATCCCTTTGGGAGGCTCATAACATAGTGTACTTCCAATGCACGGACAAAGCCTTTTAAGACGGGTTCGATCATGGCCGGAGAAGCAATCCGGATGTCATTTGGGAAAGAAGACCGCATTCGGTCGGATGCCACTTGCCCCGTTGCCACCAAATACAATTCCACATTTTCGGGTAGATGGCGTTCATCGAAGGTTGCCAGATAAATGGATTCGCCTTTCCGGATCAGGTCTATCCGCTCATATTCTTTCGAGAATACCACATCCCCCAACAAGGTCCGGAACTGGTTAAACAGCGTATGAAAACAAGCAGTGAGGTCACTATGGTCATACGCAGGAAAATCGTTGTATGAAAAAGCAGTGGAATAAGTGGTCAGATAACCCGACAAGCGTAGCAACGTAAGAAAGAAGGCTTCTGGATGGCTTTGTATGACCGAAAAATTGTGATTGATTTCGGGAATAGAACCATTGATGGATTCCAAAAACAGCATGGTCGTTACATCTGCCGCCACCAATTCGCCACGACCATAGGCCGCATGTTTGTCCATTAAAGCCTGACGCTTTGCCACCAAGAGTTCCATCGTGCGGCGTGCGATGCTTTCTAAAGCTTTGGATGAGACCAAAGACAGGCATGGTGGAATGAATTGAGGGTTTAACTCATAGGTTCCAGTTCTCGTACGTAAGACCTCAGCAATTTTGATGGTGCTAAGATCATTCACACTTTCCCCTTCAAAAACCAACTGAAAATTGGCCCTTGCAACCTGAATGGGACGATCTTCAATTCCTGTGTTATCATCCCGAACCATAATTTCGGTCGTCACAAACCGCGTTGTTCGGTTAAGGGGGACATCCGGCAACAACGTATTTCGCCCCTCTACCCGTTCAGCAGGAACCGCCAAAAATACCGCCAAACGGTCTTTTGTAGGGTCAAAAGCACCTTGTATGGGTCTCGCATCGGGTGCGCGGTCGGTTTCTGGTAAATCAAATACAAGACCATCTGGCATAATGCCACTGGCCTGAGTCAAGCTAAACTGACCATTTAACAGCGCTTCTTCATCAATCATCAAGGTCAGAATTCCCCAAGCATGACGCTGTAGCATTCTCTGACGAAAGACAACATTGGCTTGAGAAAAACGGTCCCACTGTTGGAAGTGGTGTGGGTCGAGGGCCATTCCTTCCGACCAAACTACTTTTTGGGGTCTTGCCATACAATCGGTGTGGGTCTTAGGCCATCCGAGAACAGCCTTTCATGAGGAGTCTAAACGTGGGTTTCGGGTATTTACTTAATTGAAACAGCACTTCCTTGGACAGTAACCTGAAGCATACTGTTTTTATTTGGATTTATTTCGGTTACAGTACGCCATAAGTTACCATCAGGCCGGAAAAAATCAACCGCAACCCCAATATACTTGGTGTTTTCGTACAAAAACACCTTATGGTTTTTTGACACATTGGGATCAATTTCAAAGCTAAGAATTTGATTTGGATCTCCCGCAATATCTGGCAATAAGGTTTCTTTTTTTAGCCAAAATGCCTGTCGGGATGAAGCCATGAACAATTCCTTACGCTGAAGTTGATAGATTACAACCCTAACGCGGTTTCCGCCATTCAAGGTTGCATCGGCTTTAACGGTTAGTTCTACCGACCGTCTTGTTTCTACGGGTGCAGTAACAACCGTTTGCGGCGCCTTTTTCTTTTTAAACAATGAACAGCCTGGTAATAAAACAGCCCCCGCCAAGAGGGTTAACAAAAGAACCGTTTGGGTCATAAAGTAACGTTTCATCTAACTCTCCCTTAAAGTATGCAAGAACAAAACCAAATACTATTTAACCGACTCTATTTTGGCCAGATAGGCTTTCACAAAACCGGGCCTAAAAATGGTTTTCTCAACCACTCCTTTGTCCTCCCGAACCAGTTCATAGTGCGCCTGTTGTACCAATTTTAGCCACTTTGCGTGACTCAACATGCCAACGGTGTACAGATCTTGGCCTTCTTTCTCTGCAACATTTTTTATGTATTCCGGATTTAATTGATCCAAGATTCGTAAAACGCCGGATTGAACCGCCTGCTTATAGCCTTCGAGCAAGGCAATTTCATGGTAAAGCACCGCGTCTGCGATCTGTTCTAAAGCCGATAAACGTGCACGCAAGACCTCGTAAGGCACATGAATATCATACAAAAAGGCTTTATATTGCTCGACCGTTGCCGTATGGAACGGAAAACCAGAAGCATGCGGGATGAAGGAATGGCCCAAAAACTCCAGCCTAAAATGTGCCGGAATTTTAATCAGTTTCTCTACAATGCGCAACATCACATCATCCACCACGGCCATGCGTTTTAAAATTAACCCGTCCTGCCCAGTACTATAAATTCCTCCAATCGCCCGTTCCCACTCCGTTTTATTTTGGACATCAATCCCAGCGTAAGGAACAAACCCTGGCACCTCCAAAGGGGCAACACCTTGTAGCTTTTCTGGCTCTGCCGAAAGAGCGGATACCTGTACAGGCGAGGACTCGGCTTTGGGGCGAATGGCATCCACCATTTTAAGGGCTATTTCATCGGTGGCAAGCGCCCCCAGCCCTCGGTGGAATGCATTTTCCAAATCTATCAAACGTGTCCCTGGATCGGCCTGTACATAGGAGGCTTTGATCTGCTGAAGCACATCGGTTAATCCACGAACCAAGTCTGTAAAAGGATTATATGCAGGCTGGACGGCTGTTTGCCCTTCGGCTTCAGGAGTTCTGTCCGGTTCATCTTTTGGCGTAAGATCCAATAGTCTTAATTGGTATTTGCCAATTTCCAGGTGGTCTTGGTCCCGAAGTTGGTACTTCTTTCCGTGTTCGAGTTTTTCTCCATTTAAGAACGTAAAATTCTTACTGGACTCGTCCACAATCCATGCAAAGGCTTCTTCGAGGTAGATAACAGCATGATGTCGCCCCACAATCAATTCACGATCCGGTAAAACCACTTTGTTTTCTGGAAGACGACCAATGGTTACGGGTCCTTCATCAAAGAGGTAGTCGGACGAAAAATCATCCCGAACAGAGTGACTTACAATGATTTTGAGTAACATGTCTGGATGAGATCGGCAAAGGTTAAAGACCGAGTAAGGGCAATATCTTTATTAAAAGAATTCTTGGAATGTACCACTTATGTACGACCTTCGCAACCTTATAAAGGGCATTCTTTTTCAGAAAGACCAATAAAGCCCGGCACTGGCACTCAAATTCCGCAAAGAACGGGTATTGGGATAATAATCCTGATTAGAAACCGTACCGGAAACAAAACGAACTCGCAGCGGGATAAGGATTTTTTCGTTTAACCGGAACTCAGGTTCAAATCCGATACCTGCTAACAGCGCACCGGACAACCAAGCAGGGGTTGCAGCATAAGACCGCAGTTCTGCCGAGAAACCAGGAACAAACGCCTTATTCAGGTTCATCCGATATGTTGCACGCGCAACCATCACAGCAGGATTGGAATTTATGGACTCTTCGGCAGGGATTTCTCCCACAAAACTTGCAATGGCATTTTTTTCTCGCGAGCGGTAGCGAACCAATGCCGACCATTCCGTGGTTGGATTCAACTGGCGGTATTGAAGCACCGTACTAATTTTTGTGCCGGCTTTAAAAACCGCTTTTTCCACAAAATAATCTTCGTTGTAACGGGTAATCATGGCATCCATTCCTAAAGAGCCATTTGCCCCCATTTTCAAATTCAATCCGAGATCGGCCGAAATTTCATTCCCTGGCTTATACTCGGCCTCAATATCCATAAGGGGCTTAAATCCACTATTTACAATATAAGAAACTCCCCCCCCTAACACGGCTTGCTCGCTCAAGGGAAAGGCTCCTGAAATACTGGTCATTAGGGCAGAGCCTTGTCCGAGTACGGGCATTTTGAACTCCAATACCTGATTAGAAAACAAGCCAACCGTTTCTAATTCTTCGGAAGTGAGAGACGAACGACCTGTAGGCAAGTTAACCGTCGCATTAAAAATCAGGTTAGGATTCGGGAGGCGGTACGAGAGTGAAAGTTGGGTATCACCTGCTCCAGAAAAGGCTTGGCTGGAAGCCATATTTAAACACGCTTCGCAGGAAGCATCAAATCTCCCTTGGGCATTCCTCAACGACACCAAGACCTGATTGTTCACCTGATAATATACCAATACTTGATTGGAGACCTGTTTGAGCGAGAAGGCTTCTCCTGACGCGGCTTCAACATCCCATGATTGATAGGTAGGCATTATTCCAGCGAACCGCTTGTTGCGGACGTTTTGCGGATCCTCTGTAGTTGACGAGGAGGTTTGTTGGGCCATAACGGGCCAGGCCATCAAAACCCCGGCACATAACCAAAACAGTTTTTTCATTGTATTTCAGGGTTTAGATCAATTGCCTTTTGGCGGAAAACTGGGTGGGCGCGGCAAATCGGCCTGTTCTGAGATGCGGCCAAATTCATCGGTCGGATTGCGTTTTTCAGGATTTGGGAAGAGGTTAGACCCCATTTCCGTCCCAACAGCCTGCAAACGATCGGCTACCAACTGATCTGTACCCAATCCTGATCCCCCATTTTTACCCGCTCCATTGAAGTCATAAGAGATATTAATGTCTTTCCAGCTACTTCCGGCAGCCTGTCGGTTTATGTTTTTATCGAGCAATTCGCGTGCTTTTTGGAATTTAGGATCCAATTCCACTGCCCGTCTAAAATTGCGCAGTGCGCCCAGTACATCACCAGCGTCTTCGGCCTCCATACCCCGGCAATACGCCAGAAATGCCTGAAGATTTTGGGTAGGTACGGTTCCTAATATTTTTTGACGCTCCTGCGCTGTAATCGGAATCTTCATGCTTTCCAACAATTTGATCACCACGCTTTTTTGGAGTCGGAACAAATCGGAAAGAGGCCCTGGCTCCGTCTTAAAGTCCGATTCATCCTTCAACACATCCCAATATCCGGCATCAATGGTGATTTGTTGTTTGGCCGAAACATTGAAATTCCCAGAAACCACTTTGGACGCCCCCAGTATCCGGCCTGCCCGTGGAGCAGATTCCGGATCAATAAAACCAGTTTGTCCCCTCGCAATTTCTTGTTGCAAAACGCCAATTTGAAGCCGTTCTAGTAACTTCAACCCCTGAATAGAACCTAAGTCTGTAATGATTAACGCTGCAATTCCACGGCTCAAAGGCTCGTATTGCTTGTTCTTACCTAAATAATTAAACGGGAAAACGGCAACAGCATTTTGTTCTAAACGACCATTGGTGAGTTCGCCCGAAGTTTCCTTACGTGCCAATTCTGCTATCTCCGACCGAAGAATCGCCCGCGTCAAATTCAGGTAACGCCCTTCCAAGAGCCGGGTAAAATTGACTTTAGGGTCGTATTGCGAATAGCCTTTATAAATATCTAATGCAGAGGCTCTCCGGTTGGTGGCTTCTAAGACCAAGCCATAAAAAAGCGCAATTTTCGGATCAGCAGGCGAGCGAACAATGGCATCTTTGAGGTAGCTTTCAGCCTGATCAAATTGATTCAGTTCGAAGTGTGCGATCCCCAATTCCCGCATCATAACCGGATTACCCGGATTTTTAACCAAGAGTCTTTCATATTCCAGAAGTCTGACTTTGGGCGGTTTTGTTTGTTGCATCCCACTACAACCGGCATAAAAAACCAAGATAAGTAGAAACAACCAGTTTACATGTCTCATGAGAAGGCATTATTTAGAGGAGAAAACTTATTTTACATTTGCTGCTGCCATACGTTGCGATGTTTCGATGACGGCAATTTTTTCTTTGGCTTGCTCAAATCGTCCATCCAATTGTACTGCCAATTTAAATTTCTCCAATGCCAAATCGGGGCCTTGAGTATGGTATATTTCTAAGCCCTCGGCATACGCGAGCATGGCATCTAACGAATGGGTAGGATTGGCAGCTGCCATTTTAATGGCTTGGTTTTCATTGACCCGCCGTGCCAAGCGGAGTGCCAATTGGTCTGAAAGCGCCATTATATCTGCAGGTTTGCCTTCCATATTTTCGGTCAAAAGAATTTCCGACGTTTCCACTTTCACCAGACGAGCGGCAATCCGAACCCGATTTTTGTCTAAGACAATGAATGTACCGAATACGACCGAATGTGCACCCAGCATTTTCCCCACCCGGACGGCCTGCGAAACATCAAAACTGGCGGGGTCGTTTTGTATTTTGGCTTCTTGCATGAGCCAATCCAACCGCGCCCGTTCAACGACTTTTAGGGTTACATTTTGTTGAAGCTGGAACATCATTAATTGCGGCAGCCCTACTTGCAGACGATCGTAGCGGGCCGCATCTGTTGTGATGGATGCATTATGGAAATCCATGACCGCAATGGTCTTAATACCTGG
The DNA here is from genome assembly GCA_016788705.1 of Bacteroidetes Order II. bacterium. NCBI lineage: Bacteria > Pseudomonadati > Bacteroidota > unclassified Bacteroidota Order II. > Bacteroidota Order II. bacterium. The sequence goes on along the minus strand of JAEUSQ010000018.1, from coordinate 28,530 downwards.
GTCTGCACGTTCCACACCAAATCCACCCGATTTGTTTTTACGTGCCATATAATAAGCCCGGAGATATTCTAAAGGTTTTTTATCGGGATCGGGCTCATACGCAGGTGGTTCCTCTTGTAATAACGTAGAAACCAACTGAATGGCTTTGTTGTTTTCTTCGGAGGCTGCTGCAAATTCAGCCAAGGCTTCTAAAGTCGCCCGACGATCGGTGACGCTTAGGGTACGATCGCGGCTGAGTCGTTCCAATTTAGGCAATGCTTCGTCATATTCACCCATATTAAACTGGCGAATGGCTTCCTGAACGCGTGGATCAATGAGGCGTATGGGCTGGGGTTTATTTAGCGCTACATTGGTATCCGTGGTAGCCACTACGGATGGTTGGCTCGATGTAAGATTTCCTTCTTGAGGACCGGAACATGCGGCTAAAAGCAATGTCATCAACCCCAATAGAGAAGTGAGAGAAAAGAAGGGTTTCATGATACGATTTTGATTGAAAGGTTAAAGTTTAGAAACGGACAGTTACAGGGGTTGTCGTCCCCGCCACCACCTTAACAGAAGTATTTTTGGTGGTGCCATCAGGGCCTTTTACCGAAACCGAATAGACCCCAGGTTTTCCTGTAAACCTCTTGCGAGCACCATAACCAGAACCCAGATCGGTTGAAATGGTCGCCGGAAGCGGTTCACCATTCGGGCCCACTACTGTTACCATAAACGAACCTTCTGCCGCTGGAGGCTCAGGCTTTGGGTCTTCTTTTGGTTTTTCGGTGACAGGAGGAGTTGTTTGGCTATTGTTATTGACATTATTGGGCTTGGTTTGTGGTTGGGTTGGCCGCGTAATAATGGGTTCTCGGTTTTGCACGTTTTCACGAATGGTCTGTACTCCTTGCTGAATCCGATCACGGGCTGGGGTGTTGTTCTTTGGTGGTGGCGTAGTCAAAACAGGTGTATCACTTGTATTGTTCGTGGAGGCAGGTGTATTGTTCACGTGGGGCACGGTAGGATTATCTATCTGGCTTGGTTGTAGGCTTGTATTGGAATTTGGTAAGGGATCATTTTGTGTGATGTTTTGCTGCGGTTGGGGGCCGGGCTTGGGCTGTGGCTTTAGGACAAAAAACCATACTGCTACAAAGCCCAAAACCACCACCGCTGCGATACCACCGAACATGATCCAATTGGGATTTGTTGGGCGGGTTGTTACACTTTTAGGTGGAAGTACCGTTTTTTTACTGGAAGAAGCAGGCGGGACAGATGAAGACTGCTTACCTGTTGCCAATTGTTGCAATCCAAGACGCATATCTGCTGCGCTCGAATACCGTCTATCGGGACGTACCTGAATGGCCCTATTAATCACTTTGGCAAGGTCGGCCGGAATACCCGGAGCCGCCGAAGTAATAGCGGGAACATCGCCATCCACAATCTTTTTCTGGATAACATAGGGCGAGGTAGCCGTTACATCCTCGAAAGGTGGGCGTCCAGCCAAAGCCTCGTACATGGTAATCCCTGTAGAATAGATGTCAGTGCGCTGATCCACCGAATCCAACCCTTTTACCTGCTCAGGAGACATATAGTATAAACTACCAACGGCTTGACCGGCTTGGGTCAAAGGATTTCCAGCAATGGTTGCTTGTGGATCAATAAGCTTTGCAAGGCCAAAATCGGTCACTTTAACCGTTCCATCGGCCATGATCATAATATTGCTCGGCTTGATATCCCGGTGAATAATGGCTTTCGAGTGGGCATATTCCAACGCACTCAGTAACTGACTGGAAATATTGGCCACATCTTCTGGCGTGTTGTACTTGCCCTGGGAAATCAGGTCCGACCAATCTTTTCCTTCCACAAACTCCATAATGATAACCATGCCAATAGGCGTTTCACGCATTCCAAAAACACGTACAATATTGGGATGGTCTAACATGGCCAAGGCTTTCGCCTCTGCCCGGAAGCGTTGCAAAAACATGGGGTCTTGCACGTTCATTACCTTAAGTGCAACCGTCCGATCAAGTTGGGTGTCTATCGCTTTCCAGACCTGCCCCATGCCTCCCTGGCCAAGTTTTTGCGTAACCCGATAAATATCAATGTACTGACCTACCATGATGTTGATTAATTATTGGTTTCCATTTTTTGAATTTCCGTAATTCGGCTTTGGATTGTTTCGCTATCCAAGAGTTGTTGAGACTTTCGGTACAAATCCAAGGCGGTTGCCGGCGTTGCCCGTTTACCATCTCCTAACGACATCAATTTTTTTGCCGCTTTGCTTCGTTCTTCCCGATATTCAGGGGTTTTCCCGAATTCAGATTCTAACGCAATAAACCGACTCACAGCCGCTTGGTGATTTCCTGCCTGAAGATTTTGCCACGCATCGGCCAATCCACTCGCCAACTTTGCACCATCTTTTCCTTGTTCTTGCGGCTTTTCTGTCTCCGGCTTGAAAGGATCGGGCTTGTTCGAAACGGGATTTTCTTTTGGTTTGGTTGTAATTCTTGCCGCCTCTGGTTTGCTATCCCTAGTTATTGGCGGTGTGATTCCCGGAAGTGCTGATGGCTTGGATCCATTACTCAGAGGATTATCAGATATTAAAGGAGCCACATTGTCTTGGGTCCCATAAGCCGCTTTTGGTGTTTCCGGTTCTGTTACCGGGTTTGTATTTGAATAAGCGTTTTCATTATAAGGCTCATTTTGTAACGCTACCGAAGCTGATTTAGAGCGGTTCAGTAAATCTAAGTTGAACCAAACGGCCCCAACCACAATCAACATAACCAAACCAGAAATCAATGGAATCAGCCACTTTGGGCGGTCTTTGGCTTCTGGCGGTGGAGGTAAGACGGCATGTCCACGGTCGTTTCGCCACACTTCCGGTTGTTCTAATGCGTTCCAGACACCCGTTGCAACGGTTGGATGTGCCTTTTGGTAGTGCCGCTGGGCATCAAAAGAGGCGGTTGAGGTCACATATTCAATGGGCTTATCGGATGGCGCCACCCGAATCACCTGTACAGTCGAGTTATCCAACCCCCCTCGTTCGTTTGCAAGAACCACCATTTTCTCTGCCGCTTCTTGCGGGGGCATTGCCTGGACAATTTCGGATATCTCTGGCAAATGCACATCTCCGAGACCATCACTGCAAAGCACATATACATCATTCAGATGTAATCGGTCTATCTCGAAGGTATCCACCTCTACATGCGGCTCTGGCCCCAAAGCGCGTTCCAACATGGATCTTTGTGGATGGCGTTCGGCCTCTTGTGGGGTCAGAATTCCTTTTTTTACCATCGCAGAAATCATGGTATGGTCTTCCGAGATTTGCTCTGCTTTATCCGGACGAATCCGATATAAACGGCTATCCCCAACATGCGCAACAAAAACCCGATCTCCCTCTACCAATAAAGCTGTACAAGTAGTCCCCATGATTTGTCCACCGGGCAAATCTTTCAACAGTTTGTGGATATTGAGGTTGGCTTCCTGAAAAGCGTGTTCTAAACGAGTGAGTACCGAGCCAACACGACGAGAAAAATAAGCCTCGCCAATTGTACTAACTGCCGTGCTACTCGCAATCCTGCCATCGGCATGACCGCCCATACCATCGGCCACAACATACAGGTGGACTGCGGGTTTATCGTCCTGTGGCATTCCCACAAAATGCCCGCAAGCATCTTGGTTTTCGGTACGAACCCGGCCGACATCGGTTTTTTCACCCAATTGTAGCAGGTGAGGCATTTGTTTTTGTGCCATTTGGTTATGGAATACTGAAGAAATAGGGCTTCCGACTCACCAGAACGTCCGGAATTTAAACAATTGCTCCCGTTCACTATCCATCGCTAAAGTCATGGGTGGTAAATCTGAATAAGCAGGGCTGCCGCCTCCTGGCATTACGTACTGCCCACTACCAACCTTTTGTATGGCCGCTGCCAGTGGGTTGTCGAAATTAAACCCAAACAAGCGAGGGTTTTCGCCAATAACTGCTGCTGCGGTAATATAAAACACGTAATTTTTGGTCTCTTCGGGCATCCAAGTCTGGGTGTACATATTCCAGAAATTCCGATCGCGAGGATTATTAGGCATGGCCCTGATTCGTTTGATGACATTTCCTTCTCCCCAGTTGTACGAAGCCATAACACACAGTCCAGAAGCTTGTGCATCCGTCTTATAAATATCGGCAATATAACCAGCTGCCGCTTCTCCTGCTTTTACGTGGTCGTGCCTTTCGTCTTCAGGGTCATACACCCCTACATCCTTCAACGGACCAATTTTCAACCCATACCGTGTGCCTGTTGCTGGAATAAATTGCCACATCCCTTTTGCATGCCCATAGCGGGTGGGAGGTCCCACAATTTTGGTATTAAAATTACTTTCTTGCATGCCCAAATAAAAAAACTGTGGGGGTACTCCGCGCTTCATGAAACTGGCTACAATAGGTTCCACATACCCATTTTCTTGCGCTGTTCGCAAGGCATTTACATACCGTGAACTACTCTGCCAATATTTGATATACTGTTTCACTTTTTCAACATATCCGGCAGGCATTACCATTTCGTTTTCACCAAATAGGCGCGTAATGTCATAGATCAATTTATCCACATTTCCACTTGCATTGCCTGAATTCGCCAAATTCACCACAGCCCTATATTGAGGTCTTGCACGCATTTTTTCGGAATAGGCCTGTTGCATTTCAATAATCTTTCTGGCTGTTTCGTCTCGTAATTTTTTGTTCGTATTCAGGGTGGAATCATTCGCGAATTTGAGTTGTAATTCCTTGATTTGATAAAACAAAACGACATTTAAGGAATCCTGCGTTGTCAAAGCAACATTCGACGCATCCAATGCTTCCCCCAATGAACTGCTTTCGTTGTGCTTCCAAAAAGCCCAAATGGCCGCAATAACCAACGCAACAGCTACAATACCAATGATGTAGTAATATTTACGCTTATCCCGTTTACTCATCCGCGTAAATGCTGCCATCATCATCTGCGTGCGCGAACCCATTTCCGCAGTTTGACCAGATTCAAACTTCCGCATATAGCCCGAAACAGATCCTTGCGCAGAAGGGGGCGTTTTTGAGGCTTCCTGATACGACGGGGCAATGGCGGATGGTTCCCACTTAGACCCACTACCCCAATCGGCTGGTGGATTATTTGCAGGAGCCGAGGCCGATGGCGTGGACCATGCATCCGAAGATGGAGGCAAGGGTGTTTCACTACTTGGTGTTGGGTGCCAATCGTTATGGCCAGAATTTGGCGCAGGTTGCCAACTAAACCCAGGATCTATAGCCGATGGCTGCGCGGCTTCCCATTCACCCGCAGTTGGTTTATCGCGGGCTGGGGGTTCACTACCCCAATCCATTCCTGCACTTTGAGGATGCTGTGGTATCTCCCAATCTGTGCCTGCTTTAACAGGTGGTGCCCCCCATTCCAATCCGCCCGCTGGTGGCGCCTCCGCTGTTCCCCATTGATTGAACAGATTGTCAGAAGATGGTTCATCCGTAGGCGCAGGAGGAGAAGCAGGCATCCCCGGAGTACTCCATTCGTAAACGGGCGCAACGTGTGGCGGCGTATTCTCTTTACCCCAATCTGTTTGTGCAGGAAGCCAATCTGGTTTATCCGTAGGAGGAGCCGATGACCAAGGTGTAACGACTGGTACAGCGGATGGAGATGGCGCATCAGTATCCCAACCAGCCTTATCAGGCGAATCCCATGAGACTGGTTGCGGCGGTGCCGATGTCGGAGCCTCGCCTGCAACATGCGCTAACGCTTTAAAAAAACCAGTATTCAATCCGGCTTGAGGTGCATCCGGCGCTACGCTCCCAGATAACCCTTTTAAGTCTTGAAGGGCTGAACTAATGCCAGACGAGAAGCCCAGTTCCACGTTTTCATCCGGCGTAGCGGGCGTGTCCTCTGTGGGCACAGGGGCAGACTGAGGCAACTCGGACAATGACCGAAAAATGCCTGATGGCAAAGCCGGCACAATAGAATCGGTGCTGGTAGGTGGCGTGTCCTCTGGCGGCACTTCCTCTGCTAAAGCAGCAAAAAAGCCTGTGCCTAATGAGGGGGCCGTTGTTGGTTCTGCGGCTGATGTTGGTTCCGGCTGTTCAGGTGCTTCCCTGCTTAGCGATGGGCTTTCCTCTTCCATTTGCGATAATGAACGGAAAAAACCCGATTCCAATCCAGTTACACCAGAAGAATCAGACCCGACGGCTGAACTCGGCGTGACAGGAACCTCAGGAGCCATTTCCGATAATGAACGAAAAAAACCCGACTCCAATCCAGATTTAGCACTGACGTTAGTGGGTGGTTCCTCAAAGTGGGGAACATTTTTCAGGTCTTCAAAAGCAGGCCCATCAGGACGGCTGGCAAAAAGTGATTCGTTTGAAGGGTCTGCAGATGTAAATAAGCCCGACTCGACGGAGGGTTTTTCCGAAAGGGGGGATGTTTCTCCCATAACCTTGGCAGAAGACGTATCCGGCGTGACCTCCCCTGATAACGCAGCAAAAAAACCAGATTCCAAAGCGGAGGCTACCGTTTCTGGTGGTGTTTGAGGAACGGGCGATTCTGTAAAACTGGGCGCTGTTCCTGAGATCTCACCCAACGATTGCCAAAAGGAAGTTGCCAAGCCTGCTTCTGGGGTTGTTATAGGCGTTTCTGCCACAGAACGGACCAATGACTCAACCTCAAATCTCAATAACGGACCATTTCGACCAAATTCCACCTCCTTTGTAGTGTCCAATACAACACGAGCAATACGGGCACCGTTTACCCAAATACCGTTCGTACTATTACGGTCATACAAGACCCATTGCCCATTTTCAAACGACACATCTGCATGTGTGCGACTCACCAAAGGGCTGGGAAGATGGATTTGACACGTGGCATCCCGACCTATGTTGAAGGTCTGACTAAATTGAAAGGCATCCTTATCACCAGATATTGGCCCTTTCAGGATTGAAACGCGAATGTTTGTTTGCATGCGCGGAATAGATAACGTTTAGTGTGTGGGTTAATGATCGCTCAGCACCTGTCTGTGGCTATCAAGAAGACAAAACCATATTAAACAGAAACTATCCTACTTATTTTGGAACCTCAAATCCGAGTGCAATACGCACTTCCTCCCCCAAAATGGAGGCAGGGGAATTGATCCAAATCCCAATTCCATAGTGGTCAGTCACACGCGGACTATCGCCTACCTCTACTTTTATTGTGTTTTCTGCAATCACATGACCGCCTTCGGATAAGACCTTTTCGAGTTGCCTCACCAGTTGGACATGAATTTGTTCAGACGACAAGCCAGATTTTAGTCCACTTTGGGCGAATAGAATGGCTTGTGTTATTTTACCCGTTACCATCTTACAGGCCAAGGAAGCATGAAGTTGTGCCTCCGCACGTGAATCAGGATCTACATAATTCGCCACTTTCTGAAAAACTTGTGCCCCAGCCACATACACCCGATCCGAATTGGGCCGAGAAGCCAGAACCGTAAATCCGGCATCGGTCATTTCAGCTTGTTTATGCGTATCTAGCCACATGGAGAGTGGTGAGCTATTGGTGTCGGCTTTTCGGATGGGGTAATCCTGTTGCTCACCTGCGCTTCCAGTCCCAACAAATCCGGTTCCCCAAGCATACTTTATATAGCCTTGGGCCATTCCCACCCCAACAGGCAAAGACGCACGCCCCCACAAATGTCCACTGCCATCCGAAGGGGTTTTTTCATCATAAGACAGCCCACCGATCAATTGCATAGAGCGATAAGGGCTTCTCAGTAGCACATGTGGCAACGCCAGCGCTATCCATCCAGAGGAAGGTTGTTCACGCAACAAGGGCCATCCCATAAATTCCGGCTTTTGTAGATGCTGTAAAATGGTCGGAATTCTTGGATGTCCATAGGCATCACGTTCAGTCCAAAGTCTTGTGGCCGCCGAAGCAACTACCGGAATTTGAAGACTCGCAGCCGTTTCTGCAATGTCTGAAAGACGATCCAGGTCTATGGCCACGTCTCCAAACGTATAATCCAATAACAAGGCTGCAAAAGGAACTGCTGGAGGTGTCTGATAGGCAGGCATTAAGACTTGATGATACAATGCCGTATTCAATTGTTCCTTATTGACCGACAGCACTTCTAAACGGATATTTTTCCGGAAATCCAGACGATCTACCAACAATTTCAAGCCGCGCCATGACGATTCCAGTTGTTGATATGCTGTATGATGAATCACAACATCCAGTTGTTGCGCAATCTTACCTTCTACCTCTTCAAGGGCTACTTGCAAGGCACTTTTCCCCTTTTCTATCGGACGTTTAGGTGGTGAAGCTGCTTTTTGACCGGCTAATGCACGAATAAGGGCATCCATTGGATCTCCACCAGCGGGTTTTTGCGGTGTAACCGTACCACCTAAGTCCACCAAGTTGAGCAAGTTATCCAAACCTCCACCAGAATTCGGCGTTGAAGGCAAGGCATTTTCGTCGGGAACCGAACGGATTCGATCGGACCAATGCAATGCTTCCTCACGACCAAAGCCCAGCGTTTGAATTGTTCCGGCAAAGGCTTGATGAGATAATTGATCTCGCTTGACCATAAGGAAGGCATCCCTAAGACCTAAAAAGCGCTTCACCAAGGGCAACTGCTCCACCAACCGATCTGGCTGAAACCCTTGAATATGGTCAAAAGTTAATGTCAGCGACAGGGTTTTGGGTGAAGCGTCTAAATAATTAGGAACTTCGAGCGATATGGTGGGCCTCCAAGACATCATCAATTCAGCAAAAGTATATTTATCCACCTTTACCAAACGGGTTACCCCGTCCCATATGGCATCATGCATGAGATGAGGCGTCAAGTCAGAAGCCAGAAACAAACGAAAAGGCGTAGAAGCAGTCATTTCGTGCGGTTCCTCGCCTTGAGTCGAGGAGAATCCCATTTTGACACGAAATTCCTGAATCGGAGATGTGTTTTCCATAACTGCGGTGATAGGTTTTATGGTCTATGGATGCGAATGCAAATTCTTAGAAAGCCAGATACCCTCCGCAGACAGACACGAACCGTGCAACAAACGCCTTGGACTGTTTCATTTTGTGTAAAACCCATATCCAGAGGCTCCAGAAGTCTTGAAAGCGGAAGCGTTGCGTATTTAACCCTAAAGAACGTAAAAAGCAAACGGAAAGGCGAAAAAAATATTTTTTCCGGACTTGTTACCTTTTTCTATAAGGTACGGCTTGGTAGATGTACCTTTTGGTGTTTGGTGGTTTGAAGAACGGTATCGGATGCAAAACAACAGTACCTCCTCCAGTTTTGCTTCGGTGCCGTTCTTATTTTTTGTTAAGTTACGGAAAAGTCATCTGAATTCCAAGATCATTCTGTGTCCCGATTCTTGTCTAAAGAGCAATTTTCCATTTTATACAGTCCTCATAAGCCAGTCTTTGGATAGACTACCCTGTTTGCATTTATTACTGTAGTGCACGAACTTTTCCCTTACGTTGTTTATTTACCTGATTCAAAACCAAAAACGAAGCCCAATTTATCAAGTAGATCCTCTTGAACCATGTTCGATACTTGGTTCACCACAATATCAACTTGTTTACCAATAATGGAGTTTCATGCAGAATACAGACCCACCCGCTTTTATAAACTCCCCTGTTTCGCATGGGATTACGGTAAAGCCTGCCCATTGAAGACGTCTTGCCGTTTCGGAGCATCCATTTTGGATCAGGACATGTCGTTGATCCGGACAAAAGGCATTAACGGCAAACAACCGTCGGGCTTCGTCTTCGGGAGCTTCAATAACATTCGAGAAGACTTCGTGGATCAGGGCCAATCCTTGTGGCTGAAAAGCACCAGGGTACACCAACACAGACGAATCATCTAATAGGCACATGCAAGTATCTAAGTGGTAAAATTCCGGATCACGCAATTCGAGTGCAAGTACCGGAACTTCTAATGCTCGTGCCAGCCCTTCATAGACCTCTAATCCAGTTCTGAAACCATATCCACCCCACAAAAGACGCCTCCCCGGATGCCACAAAGCATCCCCCATCCCCTCGAAGTCGGAATCAGCAGCATCTGGCAAAGCCTTAACTTTATACCCTTTTTCCGCAAAGTAAGCCTGAAAAAAAGCCACTTCGGGTTTTCGTTCGGGTGCATGCATCTGGGCACAGAAAACACCCTTCTCCCCATTTGTACCAATAAAAGGAAGGGTTTGATTGGCACAAAAAACCATATCTGGAAGTCCTTGTTCGCCCTTGAGAATCTCCATCGAAAGCCCTAAAGACGCATACAAATCCACGATTTTTTGCCATTCGTTGAGTGCTTTTTTGCGATTCACGTTTCCGATTTGCCCTTCCATGTGCGGATTGATCACATAAGCCACATCAAAAAATGTGGGATTTACCATCAACAGGCGATCGGCCAATGGCATGGCCGGCACTTCCGAAAGCGTTGATTTCCACTCACTTATTTGGGTAAATACATTCATAACAACTATTTATAGATATTCATTCAACAGTTGTTCATAGCGTTCCTGTTTCCCACTGATCAAAGCAGGTTCTCCAGCATCAAGAGCAAAACGATGCAAGTCTTCCAAGACCAAATGTCCATTTTCAAAATCGCGCCCCATTCCGGCATCAAAGGAGGCATATCGTTCTTTTCGCATATTTCGGTATGGAGATTGGGTCAGGAGGTGTTCGGCGGTCAAGAGCGCACGCGCAAATGTATCCATTCCAGCGATATGAGCAATAAAAAGGTCTTCGACATCCGTAGAATTTCGACGTAATTTGGCATCAAAATTGATCCCGCCCGAAGTAAAGCCCCCTGCTTCTCGAATAACCAGCATGGCTTCGGTCAATTCTTGAAGATTCATGGGGAATTGGTCGGTATCCCATCCATTTTGGTAATCGCCCCGATTAGCATCCATGCTTCCCATCATGTTTGCATTCGCCGCCACTTGTAATTCGTGTTGGAAGGTGTGACCAGCCAAGGTGGCATGATTGACCTCAATGTTCAACTTGAAGTCTTGGTCCAAACCATGTTCGCGTAAAAACCCAATTACGGTTGCCGCGTCGAAGTCATACTGGTGCTTAGTGGGTTCACACGGCTTAGGTTCAATTAAAAATGTACCTGTAAAACCTTCTTTTCGTGCATAATCTCGCGCCATTGTTAGCATCATGGCCAAGTGGTCGGTTTCACGCTTCATATCGGTATTTAACAAGGTCATATAACCTTCGCGCCCACCCCAAAACACATAGTTTTCCCCCTCTAAGGCAATGGTCGCATCTATTGCATTCTTAATTTGGGCCGCTGCAAACGCCACAACATGAAACTCGGGGTTAGTAGCAGCGCCATTCATATATCGCGGATGGGAAAAAACATTTGCCGTTCCCCACAACAATTTAATTCCCGTATCTTTTTGTTTTTGTTTTGCATACGCCACCAATTTTTCAAGGTTTTTTTCATAAACCGCAAGCGAATCATCCGCTTCCACCAAATCAACATCATGAAAACAATAATACGGTACACCCAGTTTTTCCATAAACTCAAATGCCGCATCCATCTTATGGTAGGCCCGGTCTATTGGATTTCCGGCCCGATCCCACTCATACCTCCTCGTCCCTGGGCCAAACGGATCTCCCCCTGTTCCGCCGAAAGTATGCCAGTAGCACACGGCAAAACGTAAGTGGTCTTCGAGCGATTTTCCCGCAACCATTCGGGATGCGTCATACCATTTAAAGGCCAAAGGGTTATCAGATGCCCGTCCTTCAAATGGAATCGGGCTAATTATAGGAAAATAGGTTGCCATAAATTTAGGTATTTAATTGGGTGAGTTGCTGGTCAAGAGCGATTTTCCATTGTTCATACGCATGGGCATAAGTTGAAGCCTCTTGTGGATCTGGGTGGTTTTCATGCACGATCCGTAGCCCTGCCATTGCGGCTTCATCCGGCGAAGCATACACGCCCAAGCCAATACCCGCTGCTCGTGCTGCTCCCTGAGCACCATCTGTATCTAAAACCGCAAGAACCGATCCGGTGGTTTGTACAAAAGCATGTCGGAAAAGCGGGCTTAGAAATAAATTAGCATTTCCTGCCCGGATATTCTGTACCGAAAGCCCCATTTCTCTCAAGGTTTCCATGCCATATTGGAGGGCAAAGACAATGCCTTCTTGGGCGGCGCGGAAAAGGGTTGCCATTGTATGGCGGTTTAGGTCTAATCCAAAAAAGCACGCGCCCATTGTCCGGTTTTGAAAAATGCGTTCAGCCCCATTCCCAAAAGGCAGACAAACCAAGCCGTTTGAGCCGACCGGAACAGAAGCAGCCATGGTGTTTATTTCGGCATAAGATAAGTTGTTTGTAAGGTGTTGGCGTATCCAAGCGTTTAACCGACCTGTGCCATTAACACACAATAAAACCCCATTTCGAACCTGCTTATGCTCGTTGTTAACATGGATAAAGGTATTTACACGTCCTTTTGGGTCATAAGCATCATGCTCACTTATGCCATATACCACGCCTGAGGTCCCTGCGGTTGCTGCCACTTGTCCGGGATGTAAAACCCCAAGAGAAAATGCATTATTCGGCTGGTCACCTGCGCGATACGTGACGGGGATATCGTATGGCAGTCCCAAAACCTCGGCTACTTCAGCACGTATGACTCCCTGATCTCCAAAAGTCGGGACAATTTCTGGTAAAAATGATGGATCAAAATGCCAATAGTCCATGAGGGCATAGGCGGGAAAACGATTATGAAAATCCCACAAAATGCCCTCTGAAAGCCCCAGAGTGGTCGTGGTTAGTTCACCCGTAAGTTGATAAGCAAGATAATCACCCGGCAATAATATTTTATAGAGTTGCGCATAGTTCTCTGGTTCATTTTCTTGTACCCATTTGAGTTTTGCAGCCGTAAAATTTCCGGGTTGATTCAAAAATCGCCTAAAACAAAACGCCTCTCCCAATCCTTTTGTAGCCGTTTCTCCTGTCTCGGCGGCACGGCTATCACACCAAATGATGGAGGGACGTATAGGGTCGCCCTTTTTGTTTACCATGACCAAACCGTGCATCTGATAGCTGATACCAATTGCCGCTACTCTTTTTCGCGCATTAGGATCCAGAAGGGAAATGGATTTTATGGTTTCCTGCCACCATGTGGATGGATTTTGTTCAGCCCAGCCCGGATGAGGAGACCGTATGGCCATTTCTTCCTGTGGGGCCACTGCTGATGCCACAGATTGTCCCGTTTGGGCGTCCACAATACTGGCTTTAATGGAGGAGGTTCCAAGGTCTATGCCAAGTATATACACAAGTAATGGGGTTAAGGTCGGCAAATAAAGTTGGCAAATAAGGATAAATTTTGTAAGAATGCAAGCGTTAAAAAGCATTTTTTTAACATGTATCCCTTGCTGTATCCGAAAACGACTTTTACGCGTGTTGGCTGGGTACATGTGGGGCGGTAATGTTTTTTTCGACCTCCCCTATTTTATAAATTATTTTCGGCAATAAACGATGATATATGATGCACTAATTCTTTTGGCTGATCTTTCATTAGTGCATGTCCGGCTTTGGGGATTAAAACAAAACGTGCTTGTGGGACTTGTTTTTGTGCTCTCTTCCATACAAAGCGGGGTAAAATTTTGTCTTCGGTGCCCCAACACAACAAGATTGGCAAAGGTAAGTTTGCAATTTTTTTCCGCATTCCGGTCTTGTCCAAGTCTAAGTACTGATGGCTCCCATACATTTTGAGCAAGGTTTGATAGGTCGCATCCTGATCAAACACTGTGCCCAATGGCGAAGCATGGAGTGCATTTTTGAAGAGTTGGCTACGCATCAATTTGTACGCCCAGCGCCGATCGGCCAAGACCTGGAAACGGGTTAGGGGATGAAACCCGCCAGGACTTACCAGAATTATTCCCTTAAAGACTTTCGGAAACATGATCGCCGTAGCCAATGCCACAATGCCCCCAAAAGAATGACCCATCAGCCAAGGTGTCTTGAGATGCATCTGATCTACAAAAGCAACTGTTAATCGGGCATATTGTACTAAACTATACCCACCTTCAGGCTTTGCTGACTGCCCAAAACCCAGCAAATCGGGTGCGAACAATGCGATATTTTGCGCATTCAAATCGGGAACCAAATACCGGAACGATCGTCCTGAATTACCATATCCATGTAAGGCCACAACTGCATCGGAATGTTCAGGAAAACCAGTCCAATAGTAGGAATGTTCATATCCCAATAACGAGAGGTAACCGCGCTTCATGCTGCCTTGTCTAAATATCGCCAAAAGGGCGAATGGTCTCTCAGATTCTCCAACAATAAATCAGGTTGATGGGTGGCCAGTTCATCGCGGGAGTAGTTTCCGGTGGCAACAGCGACCACTCGCCATCCAGCGATGCGGGCACATTCTATGTCTTTAGGTGTATCCCCAATGATGTGTATGTGTTGGGTTTGGAAAGATTGGCCCGTAATCATCTCTGCCCGTTGGATGCCAATTTCCGGAAGCGCGTTCCGGTCTGCATGATCACTACCAAACGCTCCATAATGGAAATAATGCTCCACCCCAGCTTTTTGCAATTTCAAATAGGCCATTGGTTCAAAATTTCCGGTCAGTAGGGCGAGTTCCACATCATTGCGTTCGTCTAAAGAAGCGAGTAACTCTGGAATACCTGGTAAGACCTCGCAAGAGACCATTGGCATCGCCACCTTTAGTCCATCCATATACTTTTCACCAGCTATAGATATATTTTCTTCCGAAGGTTCAATACCATGCAACACCAACACCTCTGTTAAAATCTGGGGGTCGGTTTTTCCACCAAAGGGAATGCCTTTCGTAACGATGGACTTTCCAAACGCTTCCGAGAGCGCTTCTTCCACCACCCTTCTTCCGGCCCCATGTGTGAGCATGATGGTTCCATCAATATCAAAAAACAAGAGTTTTTGCATGATTTATATAATAAAAGGTGTATTTAGATCGTCTTCGTGCCGGATTTCGTCCACCGGCTCCTTTTTATTTTTTCCTGCATACAGACGGTTTGGGCAATTAAGGATTAGTGCGGCTTTTTCAGAAACATTCCGATAACCATGTACCACCCCCGGCGGAACCAAAAGAGTAGCGGATTGCTCCTCGCCCAACAACAAAACTTGGTGGATCCCAAACGAGGCCACCCCCAAACGGTTATCCCAGAGATGTACCTCGAACAGTCCATCAAAAAAGACAAACAGATCTGTCTGATCCTCATGTGCATGAGGCCCGCGTGCAATACCTGGCTCGGTCAGGGAAAGATAGGCCATTGCTGGCCACAATGCCTTCTCCAACTCATCCTCCCGAAAAATTTCGGCGAGCCAACCACGTGGATCATTAAACTTACGGAGTGGCGTGCAGGTACAATCTGGTATCACACCAGTTGACCAATTGTTTAAGTGCGTCATTTTTTGGCTATATTGTGGCTAAAATATTGGGAATAACTTGGTGTCGGGTGTAAAATGTTCGACAATTTTGTAATTTTGGCGCAAACCTGAAAATAATCTGTGGAAACTATCTATCATAGCGAAGTTTCGTCTTTGAATTCACGGCTTCAAGCGCTTAAATTACAGATCGAAGCGGTGTGTCTGGCTGCTGGCCGAAATCCTGCCGAAATTACCCTGATTGGCGTCTCAAAAACCCATCCGGTGGACTTGGTTAGGGAGGCAATATCCGTAGGACTAAGCGTGTTCGGAGAAAACAAGGCCCAGGAAATACGCGAGAAGGCTACTGCAATCCCTGGAAAAACAAATGGGGGTAACATAGAATGGCACTTTATCGGATCGCTTCAACGCAACAAAGCCAAAGAAGTTGTTCGTTATGCCGATTTTTTTCACGCATTGGATGACCTTCGCCTTGCCGAAACACTAAACCGTCTTTGTTCCGCCCAAAACCGCACCTTACCGTGTTTGGTACAAGTTAATATATCGCAGGAAGACAGTAAATCGGGATTATCTCCGAAAGCGTTGCCTGAGTTTTTATCCCATTGCGCCGCATTTGATCATCTTCAGATCGTTGGGTTAATGGGGATAGCGCATCCCACAGAGGATCCAGAATCTGTCCGTCCGGAGTTTCGCCTGTTACGAACCTTACGCGACGAAGCCATCGCACAAAAGGTATTGCCAACCAATGCCAAACTTTCGATGGGGATGAGCGACGATTTTGCAGTGGCCATTCAAGAAGGAGCAACCCATATTCGGGTGGGAAGTGCTCTTTTTGGTACACGGAATTATTCACCCTAAACCAAATTCCTTTTAAGGTTTTCTACTCATATACCTATGGCACTTTCCTCAATTGACATCCGCCGTCAGGAATTTTCCAAACGCATGTTGGCTTTTGGCGCGTATCCCCCACGCGAGATCCACGAATATTTAGAGACCCTCGCCAAAGAGGTGGATATTTATAACGAAAAACTTCGGGGGGCCTATGAACAAATCCAGCGGTTGAAGGGTGATCTGGAACATTATCAAAAAGTTGAAGAAGCCCTTCAGGAAGCCTTGGAGACCGCTCGGGAAAATGCCCGTAAAACCCAACAAAATGCCGAGCAAAAAGCGGCACTGATTATTCGGGATGCAGAGTCTCGCGGCGCACGCACCATCGAAGAAGCCAGTTTGCAGGCCCAAAAAATTGTACATGAAGCCGAGGTACTCAAGGCAAAAGCACGTCAAGAAGTTGCACAATTAAACGAACGGCGCAATGAACTAACGATTCGGCTAAAAGGCTTTCTTCAGGCAGAAACCGAGTTGATCGGACGCATTGAAAAAGACTACTTTAATTTTCTGACTAGTAACGACGGGTTATTAAATGTCCCCCCACCACCACCCATAGGGCCACCACAGCCTGATGAGTCGCAAACTTTATTGAATGCAGACTTGCCAGAATATGTCCTCAACACATCTGTGGACCATCCTATTCCCAGTTTGCCCATAGATCTACCAGCCTCGCCACCCGATTCCGCGCCAGAAATAAAGGCCCTTGTGTTTGAGGAGGCGGATTCTTCCCAAATGGATCATGAAGGTCATGTACCGCCTGCTCCTAATGACTCGCAGGAAGAAATTCTTGCTGCACTCGAAAACCGCCAGAAAGCGATTGACGAGGAACTTCGGAAGTTATTGGAGCCTATGCCTGAACCGGAAGAAGAACCTACTTTTGATTTTGATGCGCTCCTTTCTCCCACACAAGCGCCTCCACCACTACCCAATTATTTGGAGGAACCCCACAAGCTTGCCCCTATTTTTAGGCTGGAGCCTACAGAAGAAGTTGCTAATTTGACGCCGCAAGAGCATGTACCTTCCATCATGCCGACGGAAACCTCCGAACTTCCTTCCTCAACCGAAGATATCCTACCGATTACTGAAGTCATTACCCTTTCTTCTGGAGAAAAGCAAGTGGTGGCCGAGGTTTGGGAGGCCAATTCGGATCCAGAAAAAAACGGGTCGTCACCAGAACCTATGTTAGTCAATACGCAAGAGCGGATTTTGGAAGCTCTTGAGACGAGGGCACAGCCCGAAGTGCGTACAAAAGCATCGGTTTCGGACCTGGTGAGTTTCTCTCGCAATACCCCTGTACAACAGGACCCTATACCAGTTGTGCGGGTAGAATATAGGGCCGACCCACATCCGCTTGCCCCTGCAATGCCCAAGATTCAACCCCAGCCCGAAGTTGAATCTGCTCCTCTACCTCCTATAACAGCAAATCTTCATCCTGAATTCATCCAGATGCATCCCGCCGGAATCCCGCGTGAACTCCTTACGGCTTCATTGACCGAGGCCGAAAAAATCCAGCGGATATTAGACGAATTACAATAAGTGTTTCTCTATTCTCACCCCAAACGCGCAAGGTTTTTACTTCTGCGCGTTTCTTTTGGCAACAAGCATGCACCTTCAAGACATAAAAAAATACCAAGAACAAGTCCATGAAACAGCTGCGTTTCTCCTTAACCATGTTTCCATGCCAATTGATACTGCGCTGATCATAGGAACTGGCTTGGGGGCATTGGCCGATGAAATCACCGAAGCCAAAATCTTAGACTATGCCGAAATTCCGTATTTTCCCGTTTCGACGGTAGAAAGTCATACCGGGAAACTACATCTTGGAAAATTGGCTGGACGCCCCATGATGGCTTTACAAGGCCGATTTCATCTCTACGAAGGATATTCGCCACAAGAAATTACGTTTCCGGTGCGTGTGATGGCCCAAATGGGCATTCGCAACCTCTTGATTTCTAATGCAGCGGGTGGCCTAAATCCGCTTTATAAACGTGGGGACTTGATGTTGATCCACGACCACATCAACCTCATGTTTTCTAATCCCTTGGTTGGGCCTAATGTGGCCGAGTGGGGGCCACGTTTTCCAGATATGAGCGAGCCTTATTCGCCCGAACTACGAAGAAAAGCACTCGAACTGGCCTTAAAACATCATATCCCAATACAGCAAGGGGTCTATGCCGTGGTATCCGGACCGAATTTAGAGACCAAGTCCGAATATCGTTTTCTTCGTCAAATTGGAGGCGATGCGATCGGGATGAGCACCGTTCCAGAGGTAATTGTAGCAACTCATATGGGACTTCGGCTTTTGGCGGTTTCTGTCATTACAGATGAATGCCTTCCAGACGCCTTGCAACCCGTTTCTATGAAAGAGATTGTGGAGGCAGCCGGAATTGCTGAGCCTAATTTGGCCACGCTGATGCGTGCCTTAGTCGCTGAACTTTAATGCACTTACCCGCGTTTACGCTTACGTGAAGCAAGCTCAAGGGCACGCTTTTGGTCGGCTATCCACGCAGTAACCACGCTTTTCGACACCCAAACCGCTGTTTTCCCATCCGGCGTCATGCCTGGTTTGTTATAAAACGTGAATTCCCCATTTTCTTCCTCAACATAGGCCAGCATCGGTTGGTTGTCTGTTGTAAAAAAAACTGTTTGAAGATCGGCTTTAACTTTAACAAGGATTTTATCTTCAGGGAATTCCGGCGTATGCCATTCAGGATGCACGCCACCCGGATGACAGTCGGTTTGGGTCATTTTTCCGGTCGCTGGATTCAGTGCCAAGCATTGGGGGAGCGGCTTGGGGAATAGGGCTGCCATCACGGGCAAAATGGCGAAAGAAGCCAACCAAAGCGCAATTCCCCGCCGGAAGTCTCGTTTAGATAGAATAATGCCCATTACAAAATACGAGAAAGCAGCCGCATACAACCAAGCCAATGCCTCGGCCAAGTCTGGCCCCAATGACGTGCGCGCCATTAAACTTTGTTTAAAACTTCCAGCCAACCCAAGGTAATAATACCATTCTCCAAAACGCACCAGTCCAATTACGACCAGCAAGACCAATGCACCTATCAATATAATAAATAATTGTTTTTTAAAAGTTTCTACAAAATGATAGAAAGTTTGTGAAAGATTCATAACCATAAGAAAAATAAGAAAGAGAAAAGAATTTTTGCATCAGATTCCAAAAACAATGCCCAAGCCTATGCCCAATAATCCAATGCCCACCAATCCACCCAATGCCGGCCATAAAAACTGTGTCCATTCTTCGTACCGTACACCGGAGGCTGCCAGAATAGCCATTAAGGCCCCATTTGTTGGAACCAATAACTCCGCCAGTCCTGCACCATATTGATACGCCAAAACGGTGATATTACGCGAAAGACCGAGCAGGTCCGAGAGAGGTACCAATACTGGCATGGTCAGAACCGCCTGCCCCGATACACTTGGAACCGCAAAGTGTAACAGGCTTTGAATGCCCATCATGGTCATTGCAGAAAGGGCAACAGGCAAGTGGGCAACAGGTACAAATACCCCATTCACTATGGTATCAATGATCTGCCCCTGATCCAGCACCACAAAAATGGCTTTGGCAAATCCAATAATCATCCCTGCAAAGGCCATGCTTTCCAACCCCCAAATAAAACTTTTTACCGCTTCATCCATTGATAGACGGGCAATGATTGCCACTGCAACACCTAACAGAAAATACAGCACCGTAAGTTGTTCAAATTCCCAATTATACACCGTAATCCCCACCACATACCCCACCAGCATAGCCACCACCAGCGACAGAATGAGTATATGACGCCATACACCTCCCACTACTTGCTCTTGGATTACGTACTCGGGGGTTGCTATCCTCTTTTGCGCATATCGCATCACCCACCAAATCCAGTAGGAAAGTGCAATCCCCCCAATGACCAACCGAAACCCCATCCCTGATAACAAGGGGACTTCGGCCAGTTTTTGCGCAATAATCACCTGAAATGGATTGAAGGGGCTAAATGCCGCGCCAATAGCAGCAGCACCTATGCTCACAGCAACTGCAATAATAGGCGGATAGCCCAGCCGACGCATCAACAAAAGCATCACGGGAACCAATGGAATAATCTCTTCCTGCATATTGATCACCATGCCCCCTAAGGCAAACAATACCATGATCACAGGAATCACCAAAACAGAGTTGTGGGATAATTTACGCATCAGTACCTCGGCAGCCCATCGAAATGAGCCCGCCTTGTCCACAACAGCAAATGCCGCACCCGAAAGAAATACCAAAAAAATGACCGAACCTGCCGATTGTAGGCCGCGTGGAATGGCCATCAGGGCTTCCCACAAATTAACAGGCGCCGATGCAACCCCTTTATAGGTTCCTGCCACCACCACATTACGGCCCGTTAACGGGTCTTCTTTGCGGTCGAATTGGCCTGCAGGAACCAAGTAGGTGAGGAACGAAGCCAATAAAATACACAAGGTCAGTAGAACCAATGGATTCGGAAAGCGAAAAGACTTCATATTTTTCATTCGGTTGTTTCACTAAATATACATTCAGAATAAACCAAACGCATTTTTTGATGTAACTTTGGAAGTACAATCCTGATAGACATTCACTTTTTACCATTTACCCAAAACCCTATGAAAAAAACTTTCGCCCTGTTGGTGTTGGTGGTCTTTGACTTGCCTTTATTCGCCCAAAACACTTATCAGCTTCCTCCGCCAGACCTGAAGGCCGTCGCCGATGCGCCCAATACGCCATCCGTCTCACTTAGCCCCGATTACGCCACCATGGCGATTTTGGAAACGTCGGACATGCCGCCCATTGCAGAACTGGCAGAGCCAGAACTCCGATTGGCCGGACTCCGGATCAAACCAGCGACCAATGGCGCGAGCCGAGGTGGGTTTATTACGGCGATGTCATTTCGGAGCCTTTCGGATCAAAAAGAAGTCAAGGTAATGGGGCTTCCTCCAGAAGGCAGGATGGGGCCTCCGATGTGGTCGCCTGATGGCAAACGGGTTGCTTTTACGGTCACGTTTAAAGACCGTATTGAAATTTGGGGCACCGAAGTAAAATCGGGCAAAGCC
This sequence comes from Bacteroidetes Order II. bacterium, assembly GCA_016788705.1. Classification (NCBI taxonomy): domain Bacteria; kingdom Pseudomonadati; phylum Bacteroidota; order unclassified Bacteroidota Order II.; species Bacteroidota Order II. bacterium. Next base: position 7,197 of record JAEUSQ010000018.1, on the reverse strand, counting down.
TTTCGCCTTTCTGCCAGAAAGATGAACACGACCTTAAACAATGCCTGTTCATGGCAAGACAATGCCAGATTGCTCTGTTTTACGATCCCCACCGATCGAAAGGCCGCCCCAATCGCCGATCCCGCCCCCAAAGGCCCCGTTGTACAGGAAAATTTGGGACGTTCTGCCCCAGCCCGTACATTTCAGGACTTACTTCGGAACGAACACGACGAAGCCCTATTTGACCACTACTTCACATCGCAACCCGTCATGGTTTCTTGGGGCGGAGCAACACAAAATTTTGGCCCAGCGGCTATTTATGACAATATTTCGACATCCCCCGATGGAAATTATTTTCTGGTTTCCACCATCCGTCGCCCTTATTCCTATTTGGTAACGGTTGGTGCTTTTCCCCGAAAATTGGAAGTGTGGGACAAAAAAGCCAAGATGGTCTATGTCTTGGCCGAGTTACCTTTACAAGACACTGTACCGATTGGCTTTAATGCCACTACAACAGGTGTTCGTGGTGCAAACTGGCGACCCGATGTTGCCGCAACCCTGTTTTGGGTAGAAGCCTTAGATGGCGGCGATCCAAAAAATAAGGTCCCTTTCCGTGACCAAGTCTATACCCTGTCGGCACCATTCTCTGGGGAAAAATTGCCTATTGCCAGAACCGAACAACGCTTTGCGGGCATCATATGGGGAGACAAAAACCTTGCCCTCATCTCGGATACTTGGACGCAAACCAGAAGCCGTCGAACGTTTGTAATGGATTCCTCCAAGCCCATGAGTACACTTCGAAAATTGCTTGATCTAAATACCGAAGACCGCTATAACAATCCAGGAAGCCCCTTAATGAAGCGAAATCAGTTTGACCGGATGGTTTTGCGCACAACCGAAGACGGAAAATCGCTTTACATGCAAGGAATAGGGGCTACACCCGACGGAAATCGTCCGTTTCTGAATAAGATGCACATCGAGGATGGAAAATCTACCGAACTTTGGCGTGCTCAGGCACCTTATTACGAATCCGTTGTTGCCCTGCTCCCAGACGGTCAATCGCTCATGACCCGCCGTGAATCTCAAACCGAAGTACCCAATTATTTCATGCGGACGCTCGGAACCGACAAAGTGAAACAAATGACGCAATTTCCTGACCCATACCCACAATTGCAAGGCATTAGCAAAGAAATTATCCGCTATAAACGCGCAGATGGCGTAGATCTGAACGCCATTTTATACCTGCCGAAGGGCTATAAAAAAGAAAACGGGCCTTTGCCCACTTTTATTTGGGCCTATCCTGCCGAATTTAAAGATGCCGCTGCCGCAGGACAGGTTAGCGGTTCCCCATATACCTTCACCCGTATTTCTGCCGGATCGGCGCTGATGCTGGTTTTGGCGGGCTATGCTGTTTTAGACAATGCTTCCATGCCCATCGTTGGCGTTGGCAAAGAAGAACCCAACGACACCTTTGTTGAACAATTGGTAGCAAGCGCAAAAGCAGCTATAGACGAAGGCGTCCGCCGTGGCGTCATTGATCCCGACCGCGTGGCTGTCGGAGGACACTCTTATGGCGCTTTTATGACGGCCAATTTACTGGCGCATTCAGATCTATTTCGGGCGGGTGTTGCACGAAGCGGGGCATATAACCGAACCCTTACGCCTTTTGGCTTCCAAAACGAGGAACGAACCATCTGGCAGGCGCCAGAAGTCTATTCCAAGATGTCACCCTTCATGTTCGCCCACAAAATAAAAACACCTATTTTATTGGTTCATGGTGAGGCAGACAACAACCCTGGAACCTTTCCCATTCAAAGCGAACGACTGTATAATGCCATCAAAGGTCACGGAGGGACAGCACGATATGTGGTCTTGCCCCATGAATCGCATGGCTACGCAGCACGCGAATCTAACCTCCATTTGCTTTGGGAAACCGTCCAATGGTTAGATAAATATGTCAAAAATGCACCTAAACGAACCGGAACCCAATAAAAATAGCCTTTCCAAATCTCTTGTAATGAAAGATGGTCAACGTTTCTTATAGGGGACTTATTCAGCCACAACATTCTACGCCGGGGCCATAAACTCCGGCGTTTTTCGTTAATTCAATGCTACTAGCAGCGCACACTTGAGCCTCCGATAACCATTGGGAGGCTTTTTTTGTACCCGAATGCAGGTGCTTTATGGAAAACAATCCTATAAAGACCTATCTTCATGACTTTTTGAAGTATATATCTGTTTAACACCTTTTTACAAGTTTTACGATTTATTTCAATTGTTATTTTATTATATCAATTCAAATTTATTTCTTTATTCTATTTTTGCAGTTTAATATTTTTATTACATGCTAATCATCTTATTATACTATGTATTTATATGCTTTTAAAAAATATTTATTCCTATCAGAGTGTTGGCTTTATGGTTGTTAGTCTAATAACAGCCTTCCTTTGGGGTTCCGCTATTTTGGCTCAAGGTCTCAAAGATTCCACCCAAACCACCTTTCTTGGAGAAATCGAAATCACCTCCACCAAAACCACAAAGGGTTTGTCTCAACAAAGCATTCCCATAACGGTTATTACAAAAGAAGATTTGGGGCGTTTAGGCCGAAACCGGCTTTCAGATATTTTGGCGGGCATTCCCAACCTTCGTGTTCAGTACAACCACGGAGCAGGTGTACAGGTTCAAGGATTAGACCCGGCCTATACCCTTATTATGATAGACGGCGAGCCGATGATTGGGCGTGAAGCTGGGACTTTAGACCTTTCCAGAATCTCGGTGGACCAAATTGAACGGGTGGAAATCATCCGAGGGGCGGCCTCTTCTTTATACGGAAGCGAAGCACTGGCAGGCGTTATTAATATCGTTACGCGCTCGACGGATGCTGGCACTCGGCTACATGTTTCTAACCAATTTGAAACCAATCGCACCTTGTCTTCGCACCTCCGGGCCAACTGGCAGAAGGGGAAATGGAGCAGCAAAGCCGAGGCTACCCTATACCGAAGCAGTGGGTATGAACTAACCGACTCGGACGGCATAGATCCAACCGTTCCGCCCTTCCGAGACCTTTCTGGAGGCGCGGAACTGCGACACCAACACAACAACCATAAAACTGCCGCAAAATTCCGCTTTGGGAATCAAACACAAAAAAATCTAACCAATCTCTACAGCCAATCGGGAGCAATCTTATATCAGCAAGAAGGCGCTCGGACGGAATGGACGGCAGGAATCCACGGCGAAAAAAACTGGAAAGGAACACAGAAGTTTACCTACCGCTTCTATAACGCATCCTTTGGAACCCTCTTGCGTGTAGTTCCGATCGTAGAAGGCTCCATCAACCAAACCCAATACAATCAAACATTACTAAAAGTAGAAGCACAGTACGATTGGTTATGGCGAAAGAATCATTTTTTCATTCTTGGTACGGGGTATTCCAAAGAGAGGGTACAAGCCGATCGTGTCTCCGGTGAAAGCCAGTCCCGAAATAATGCGTTTTTATATCTCCAAAACGATTATGTAGGAAGCAAATTTGATCTAACAGGTAGCCTACGTGCAGACCATTTTCAAGCATATGGTTTCCGCATAACCCCAAAAATATCAGGACTTTACAAACCAAGTGCCCAATGGCGAATTCGTACATCGGTGGGGAGTGGCTTTAAATCCCCTACCTTCCAACAACTTTATATGGATTATAACAATCCGGTTGTGGGGTATAATGTCTTCGGCGCTACGGGAATCCGAGCCGGTCTTGACAATTTGGCTGCACAAGGTCAACTTTTGACCATCACCACCAACTTGCAACAGGCCGAGCAATTAGCACCGGAAACTGCTTGGGCTTTTAATTTTGGAGCCGACTTTTTGCCCCACAAATCGCTGATTGTTAAGGCCAACCTTTTCCGTAACGAGGTAAAAAACCTAATCGAAACCCGTGCCGTTGCAATTAAGAAAAATGGCCAACAAGTGTTTACCTATGGAAACCTATCACAAATTTATACCCAAGGTGCAGAAATAGAAACCCAATTCAGGATTTGGGAGGGGCAATTAGACCTAAGTTATCAATTTTTGGACACCGCAGACCATAAAGTCCTCCGTCAGATAAAGAGTGGAGAACTTTATACCACGAGGAATGGCTTCCCCAAGCGCATGTCTCGACGGGAATATGCCGGGCTTTTTAACCGCTCCCGCCACCAAGCCCAAGCGGCATTTTCTCGCTTGATCTCTTTTGAAGACCACTTGCTCACGGATCGCTGGGATTTTCGGGTGCAAACGCGGATACAACTACAAGGGCGTTACGCCCTTCAAGACCTCAATGGAAACTTGGTGGCAGACATTGCAGAAGAATTCATTCCGGCGCACCTTCTGCTCCATCTCAACCTCCAAAAAAACATCCACCCAAAAGCCAACGCTCGTGCAGGTATCCAGAATGTGACGAATTACCAACACCTCCAAATGCCCCATCTTGCGGGTCGTATTTGGTATGCAGGCTTTGAACTTTCTCTCTAAACCCTCAAAAACACAAAACCATAAAACTATGTTTTTATTGAACAAACGCCTTATTACGGCCTTCTTGGCGCTCTCCATTGGTGCGTGCGACCTAACTTCTAACGACGACAAAAAAGTGGTCAGTTCGGATGTGAAAGACCTTCCGGCAGACCCTGCCGTGCTTACAGGCTCTACCTCGCAACCCAAAACAACGGGAAGGTTTACGTTTTTCAGCTTCAAAGACAACAAAATAATTGCCAATACCGATTCTGCCACCACTAAATGGGACGTAGGCTTCCGCGCCACCACCATCATTGTGAATAGCGGGAGCAGTGGGCCGGGCAATACGCAGGCACAAGTCCTAACCGGGTCTTTCGACGAACTCACGACTGCCCCCACAACCGGATATTATAAGGACGACAAAGCCAATACAACCCGCCCTTTTGCCATTCCAGTAGGCTCTGGCAATGGATGGTTTAACTATAATGGTGCAACCCAACTGGCGTCCCCCATTCCAGGCAAACTTCTTCTATTCAAAACGACAGATGGAAAATATGTAAAACTCCAAATTCTGAGTTATTATAAGGGGGCACCCATTGCACCGGATGCCCTAAAAGACACTGCTCGGCACTATACTTTCCGATATGTGTATCAAGGCGATGGGTCGGCAACGTTCCCTGCTGCAAAATAAGCGGCCTCGCGGCCATTTTTCCAACGAACTCCCCAAACCGTTCTGTATCTTCGGAGCGGTTTGGGTTTTATCTTTTATTCATACCTCCGAGCGTTAAGTAGGCTGTGCCAATTAGTTTATGTTAAGTATTTTACAAAATGGATTCCCGTTTTCGCGAGCATGACGTACTCGGCACTTAAAAGCCCGTCATACCCAACTTGATTCGACATCCATAACATAAACTATCCAAAAGAACCTACTTATTATTAAATGGTCTGCTTAGTTTGAACTTGTTAAGATCAAGGATCTTAAATGTGAATACGAATGACGTCATATTGATAGTAGATTCTCTTTCAGAGCAGGTAATTCTTGTAGATAAAGATGGACTATGTGTTAGCCACTTTTATTTCAGATGGAAAGCAAAAAAAGACAATTTATTAAGAATTTAAACATCAAATACCTAACTTGTTTAAAAACACGATCGGAGGAAATTTTCTGAAACCACGTCTTTATGAGTTCCAATCAATTTTATACCTACTAAGATTTACATGGATAGAACAATGTGTTATTTTGATTTATTTTTTAAGATTTTAAATTATTTTAAGACTTAATTAATTTGACTAACATATAGTTTAGTCCAATCTATTGATTTTCAAATACTGGAGAATGTATTATTAAAATAAATATCTTATTAAAAGCACCTAAAATGGATTTAGCATTTGATAATCGTGGAATTTTCATTTTAAAGAACAAGCTTTAAAGGAAGCATATATACATAAAAGCAATTCCCTTGGAACAAAAAAATCTTGCTTTAAAATAAAAAATCCGCTACCCATTTGGAATAGTTTTTCAATTGAGACACCCACTGAGACTATCGAAGAAGACATTTTGACTACTCTCAATTATTTTAATAGGTTTTACGTTTATAGTCAAGAAGACAATAAACTCAACACGATTAAACTTAGGTCTCCTTTATTCAATAAAAAATAGCGCTCTTACTCTGAATTTTCATTTTTTAACATATGGAAAAAATTAGATAAAAAGATCATAATTAACATCTATAATCAATATAAAAACAATTTAAAATATGTTTTAACAGACGATCATGACTGGTTCACAAGTAAAGATTCAGATGACATATTTTTCATACTTTCGTTCTATCCGAAGAAGATATTACACAATGTAAGCAATGCAACACCCATACTACCGATGGGGCTGGATATGTATGATTTAAAAAAATAACCAAGAAGTAAATCCCATTTGGGGGTTACCCAGCCATCGGATAAAGTACTTCAATAAACAGTTGATTTGCTGCAACATCAATTAAACAACAATGTTATGCTACATGTCATTACCAAGCATAATTGTATAAAATCATTGGCTTTAACATCAAGTAGGCAAAGGTTATCGGTTATCTTTCAATAATCAGGTCTTAATTTTATCATTAAGTGATACAAAATTTATGTAAAAGACTGTATATTAATCTCTTAGAACATATGTCCCCCCATTCAGCATAGAATAAAGGGATTCTATGGGTAAGCAGGGTGTGGGTTACAAATTCTTCTACTTCTAATATTATACGAATGTCTCAGGAAACCGTCCCAGATTCTCCTCCCCCAACATTGGATTCTCCCACCAAGCAGCCACGCAGAAGCCAAAAAATTCGTGCGCATCATTGGGCTGGTATTGTGCTTTTTATGGCCATTGGCGGCATCCTGGCTTATGCCTTTTATCCCAAATTAATGGGAGCAGGAGAAGAAGGCCGAGACAATGCGGTGCAACGTCCGGGTGCAACCGCCAAAATCGAAGCGGTGAATGTGCTTCCAATGGCATTCCCCATTCGAGTTGAGGCTACCGGACACTTGGCGGCCTGGAAACAAGCGGAAATAAGTGCCGAAATGAGTGGTTTGATTATTACCCGCAACATTGAAGAAGGTCGTTTTGTGGCAGCAGGGCATGTTTTATTTCAGTTAGACGACCGCGAGCTTCGTTTAAGTCTCCGAGAAGCCCAAACCGAACTCCTGAAAGCACGCACCGCCTTCGCCACCCAGACGATTGGCCAGGACAGC